>NZ_JBVVPR010000022.1:76450-135319 GCF_055811835.1 Bradyrhizobium sp. WSM4874 | reverse complement strand
CGCCAGGCCGACGTCTTCACCGACCTCGTCGAGCTGCAGTCCAAGCTCGGCCGCGACCCGTCCGAACGCCCCGCCCCTCGTGACCGCGGCGACCGCGAGGCGCGCCACCACGCCCCGCAGTTCCTCCAGCGCGCGACCACGATGGCGCCGGCGAGGGGCGATGACGACTTCGAGGAGTGAGGCGGCCCGGTCAAGCCGCCAGCCTCTCAGCCTCGTCCCCGACCGTGACTGTCCGCTCTGTCCGCGCCTGGTCGCCTTTCGCGAGGCGAACCGCGCGCGCGAGCCCTTGTGGCACAATGCACCGGTTGCGCCTTTCGGCGACATCAAGGCGCGCCTGCTGATCGTCGGCCTTGCGCCGGGGATGCAGGGCGCCAACCGCACCGGCCGTCCCTTCACCGGCGATTATGCCGGCGACCTGCTCTACGCCACGCTGCTCGAATACGGCTTCGCCAAGGGCCAATATCAGGCGCGTCCCGACGACGGCCTGAAGCTGGTCGACTGTCGGATCGCCAATGCGGTGCATTGCGTGCCGCCGCAGAACAAGCCGCTGCCGATCGAGATCAACACCTGCCGGAAGTTTCTCGCGGCGAATCTCGCAACGATGCCGAACCTGCGCGCGATCGTCGCCCTCGGGCGCATTGCGCACGATACCGTGCTCAAGCCGCTGAACCTGAAGGGATCGCAAGCCCCCTTCGGCCACGGCGCCGTGCATCAGGCCGGCGCATTCAGGCTCTACGACAGCTATCACTGCTCCCGCTACAACACGAACACCCGCGTGCTGACGCCGGACATGTTCCGCTCCGTGTTCGCGAAGGTGAAGGCCGACCTCGACTAATCCTTAGACAAGCCCTTGGCCGGATTGGCCTTCAGCCAGTCCAGGACATCGCCGGCGTTCCGGTCGGGCGGAAACACCGGATAGAACACATGCGTGATCCTGGCGTCGTCGACGATCAGCGCAAGGCGCTTGATCAGCGTCAGGCCCGCGACGTCCATCGTCGGCAAATTCAGGGCGCTCGTAAGCGCCAGCTTCTCGTCCGAGAGCACCGGGAACGGCAGATGCAGCCGCGAGGCCATCTCGGTCTGGTACGCGTTGCTTTGGGTCGAGAGGCCGTACACCTGCGCGGCGCCGGCGGCCTTCAGCTCGGCGAACAGATCGCGAAATGCGCAAGTCTGCGGCGTGCAGCCGCGCGCGCCCGGGATCATGTCCCAATCATCGACCAGCGCGATCTTGCCGGGCTCGCCGGTACGCGGATAGGCGAACACCACGGTCCGGCCACGCAGCGCCGACAGCGCGACTGACGTGTCGTCGGTGGCGAGCAGGCTGACCGGCGGCAGCGTCATTCCTTTCAGGTGCGCGGCTCCGCCGTCGTCCGCTGGTGCGGGAATCCGGGTCCAATCAACCTCGAGCAGGTTTCTCTGAGTCATCCCGCTATCCCCTCGCCCGCATCAGGCGGCCCTTCTCCCGGCTCCAGTCGCGCTTCTTCTCGGACTCGCGCTTGTCGTGCAGCTTCTTGCCTTTTGCAACCGCGAGCTGCAATTTGGCGCGACCACGCTCGTTGAAGTAAAGCTTGAGCGGGATCAGCGTCATGCCTTCGCGGTCGACCGCACCCATCAGCTTGTTGATCTGCTTGCGATGCAGCAGCAGTTTTCGCGGCCGCTTGGGCTCGTGATTGAAGCGGTTGCCCTGGAGATATTCGGGAATGGTGGCGTTGATCAGCCAGATCTCGCCGTCCTTGGAATCGGCGTAGGATTCCGCGATGGTGCTCTTGCCGCCGCGGATCGACTTGACCTCGGTGCCGGTCAACGCAATGCCGACCTCGATCGTATCCTCGATCGCATAGTTGAAGCGGGCCTTACGGTTTTCCGCCATGACCTTGATCGGACGTTCGTTCTTGTCGGCCATGGATGACAAACCTGATCGGGATGCGCGAGGACGCTAACAGTTTGGATGAAGCGCGCGCGTCAAGACTTCTTGAGGAGATCGCGGATCTCGGTCAGCAGCTCGACCTCGGCCGACGGCTTTGGTGGAGCGGCAGGCTGCGCCTCGTCCTTGCGCTTCAACTTGTTCATGGCACGGATCACCAGGAACAGCACGAAGGCAATGATGATGAAGTTGATTGTCAGCGTGAGGAAGTTGCCCCAAGCCAAAACGGCGCCCTGCTTTTTCGCGTCCGCGAGATTTGCGGCGGTGACCTTGCCCGAAAGCGGCGTGAAGTAGTTCGAGAAATCGAGGCCGCCGGTCGCTGCGCCGATGATCGGCATGATCACGTCGCCCACCAGTGACGTCACGATGGCGCCGAAGGCCGCGCCGATGATGACGCCGACTGCGAGGTCGACGACGTTGCCCTTCATGGCGAACTCGCGGAACTCCGTGAGCATCCGCGTGCCTCTTGCCTCAATCGCCATGAAAGCTCCCCGATCGGCTAGCGCGTCAGTTGATGAGGCCGGCATGAACCATCGCGCTGCGCACGGCAACGCGGGTCGGCTCGGTGACCGGCACCATCGGCAGCCGCAACGTCTCGTCCAGCTTGCCGAGCAGCGACAGCGCGTACTTGATCGGCGCCGGATTGCTCTCGATGAAAAGGTTGTTGTGCAGCGGCATCAGCTTGTCGTGCAGCTTCAGCGCGGTGGCATGATCGCCCTTCGCCCAGGCGGCCTGGAACTCGGAGCACAGCCGCGGCGCGACGTTCGAGGTGACCGAGATGCAGCCATGGCCGCCATGGGCCATGTAACCGAGGATGGTCGCATCCTCGCCCGAGAGCTGGTTGAAGTCCTCGCCCATCGCCGCGCGTTGCTGCGAGACGCGGACCATGCTGGCGGTGGCGTCCTTGACGCCGGCGATGTTCTTCAGCTCCCACAGCCGCGCCATGGTGTCGACCGACATGTCGATCACCGAGCGCGGCGGGATGTTGTAGATGATGATCGGAATCCCGATCGCGTCGTTGATCGCCTTGAAGTGCTGGTACATGCCTTCCTGGGTCGGCTTGTTGTAGTAGGGCGTCACGACCAGAACCGCGTTCGCGCCCGCCTTCTCGGCGTGCTGGGCGAGCTCGATCGCCTCCTTGGTCGAGTTGGAGCCGGCGCCGGCGACGACAGGCACGCGGCCTTTCGCTTCCTCGATGCACCATTCGACGACCTTCTTGTGCTCGTCATGGCTCAGCGTCGGGCTCTCGCCGGTGGTGCCGACCGGGACCAGGCCGTTGGTGCCCTCTGAAATCTGCCAGTTGACCAGGGAGCGGAACGCCGCCTCGTCCAGCGAGCCGTTCTTGAACGGCGTGACCAAGGCAGTGAACGATCCCCGGAATTTCGTCTTGGCTGCCATGGACTTCCTCCGTACGCGGCAATCTTGAGCAAGCCGCATTCATATCGGGTCTATCCCGCCGGTAAAAGACCCGCCTCGGCGTGACGCACCGTTTAGGCCGCGATTTTGCCGCGGTGGTGGTGCAAACCCGGCAAAGGTAAGCGGCTGTTGGTATTTTGTCCGCATATTCAATCAAATACAGCCAGATCTTGTACAGCTGGGTCTTGAGCCAATTGACTGATTCGGGGCGACGAAACGCCGTGATCTCCTTTCCGCGCGCCGCATGGCGATCCACTACTCTGATCGTGTGCCTGATGGCAGGGCTGTCGGCCGGCTGCGCCGCCTGGGCCAAATCCAACGAGACAACCGCGGAGACCGTCAAGGAAACCGCGAAACCGTCGGCCAAACCAGCCGCCAAGGACACTACGAAGGGGGCGTCCAAGGGAACCGGCAAGGAAACTTCGAAGGGCGCAACCAACGGCGCGACCAGTGCCCCCGCCAAGGATGCCGCGAAGAAGCCTGCCAAGGATACTGGCAAGGATGCTGGCAAGAACGCAGGCAAGGAACCTGCGAAGGAGAAGCTGAAGCCTACGGCGGCCGCGCCAAAGTCAACGCCGACCGCTGGCGGCTCGGTCCCGAAGACCGCACCCGCGCCGGCTGCGACGGCCACCGTCAGACCGACCGCCCCGGCCCCCGCCAAGCCCCTCGCGGCTCCTGTCCTGGCCCCGGCGACCCGCCAGCATGCCGCCCCGCGCAAGCCGGTCACACCGGCTGCGGTTGCCGCGACCTCCTCGACGTCGCAAGCCGACAAGGACACGCTGGAGACCGTGATCGAGCTCGTGCGCAAGCGCAAGGCGGGCGACGCCAGCAGTGCCGCGGCTACGATCTCCGATCCCGTCGCGCGAAAACTGGCGGAATGGATCATCCTTCGCAGCGAGGACAATGGCGCGACTGTGGAGCGCTACCGCGCCTTCCTATCCGCCAATCCGAGCTGGCCGTCGCAGACCTTCCTCCGCCGGCGCCTGGAAGCCGCGATGTGGGACGACAGGCGCGACGACCAGGTCGCGTGGTCGTGGTTCGAGAACGAATCCCCCGTGTCCGCCAAGGGCCGCTTCACGCTCGCCAAGGCGATGCTGGCGCGCGGCGACCGCGCCAACGCCGAACGTCTGGTGCGCGATGCCTGGCGCAGCGACCCGATGTCGGAAGACACCGAGAACAACGCACTCGACCAGTTCGGCGCGCTGCTGACACCCGGCGATCAGAAGGCGCGGATGGACACGCTGCTCTACGGCAGCGAGAACGAGGCCGCACTGCGTGCTGCGAAGCGCCTCGGGGCCGGCTATGTCGCACTCGCCAAGGCCCGCATCGCCTCCCTCAAGAAAGCGCCGAACGCTCGTGCGCTGCTCGACGCCGTGCCGCGCGAGCTGCACGGCGATCCCGGCTTCATCTTCAGCAAGATCCAGCTGCTGCGCCGCGAGGAGAAATTTGCCGAAGCCGCCCAGCTCATGCTGTCGGCACCGAAGGATCCGGGCCGGCTCCACAATCTCGACGAATGGTGGATCGAGCGGCGCCTCCTGGCGCGCAAGATGATCGACACCGAGGAATTTCGCAGCGCCTATCTGATCGCGCGCGATGCGGCCCTGCCCTCGCGCGACATCTACAAGACCGAGCAGGAGTTCACCGCCGGCTGGATCGCGCTGCGCTTCCTCAACGATCCCGCGGCCGCCACCCAGCATTTTGCCCGCATCGGGATCGGCAGCGTCAATCCGACGGCGCTGGCGCGCGCCGGCTATTGGCAGGGCCGCGCCGCCGAAGCTGCGGGCCGCCAGCAGGAGGCGCGCAACGCCTACGCGCGAGCAGCCGAGCAATCCACCAGCTATTACGGCCAGCTCGCACGCGCCAAGCTCGGCCTGCCGCAGATCGAGCTCAACGCGCAGCCGCGCAGCCGCGGTGCCGAACGGCTGGAGATCGTCCGCGCCGCGCAGCTGCTCTACGAGCTCGACGAGCGTGAGATGGCGATACCTGTTCTCGCCGACATGGGCGAGAACGGCGATCCCGAAGCGCTTGCCGGCCTCGGCGAGCTCACCCAGCGCTACAGCGACGCGCGCGGCATGCTGCTGCTCGGCAAGGCCGCGCTCAATCGCGGGCTGCCGTTCGATTTCTATGCCTATCCCGTCAACGGCATTCCGCAGTTCACGCCGATCGGCCCCGAGGTCGAACGCAGCATCATCTACGCCATTGCGCGGCAGGAGAGCGCCTTCAATCCTTCGGTCGTCTCGCCGGCGCAGGCCTATGGGCTGATGCAGGTGACGCCGGACGCTGCGCGCTATGTCTGCAAGCGGCACGGGGGGACCTACGATCTGGGGCGTCTGAAGAACGATTCGGCCTACAACGCCACGCTCGGCTCGGCCGAGCTCGGTGGGCTGCTCGAGGACTATCGCGGCTCCTACATCATGACCTTCGCCGCCTACAATGCCGGCCGCGGCAGTGTGAAGAAGTGGATCGATCGCTACGGCGATCCGCGCGACCCCAAGGTCGACGCGGTCGACTGGGTCGAGCTGATCCCGTTCTCCGAGACGCGCAACTACGTGCAGCGGATCATGGAGAACCTTCAGGTCTACCGCGCCCGCTTCGGCGGCGGCACGCGGTTGCAGATCGAAGCCGATTTGCGCCGCGGCGCCGGCAGCGTGGAGTAGCGATCATCCTCCCTCGACGCGCTGCGGTGAGTCCGTTGGCGGCGGGGGCCATCGTCGCCAGGACTTGAGCCACCGACGAAGAGCTGGGGTGCGATCGTCAGGCGGGCTTTCTCGCGATGTCCGTTGGCGGCAAAGCAAAGGGAGAACTATTGGCCTTCATTGCGGCGGCGCCTGGCGCGACGGGCGGCTCCCTCGGCCGGCGAGCGAGTTATCCCGACTATAATAGTGAGAGCGCCTTTCCCGCAGCCTGACACGGGACCCGTCGGCCGATCCGAGAGCGATCACCGCTCCTCAGCTTGTGGCGAATCGGGGAAAGAGGCAATCAAATCAATCACTTGCAAATGCATCACTCGACAGAGGCGATCGGCGACGAAGGCAGTCGTCCCCCGCGCGAGTGATCCGATCTAATTTGATAGCAAAATCAGTCGTTTACGTGGATAAAGGGAGCCTTTGTCCGCGCCAAAACCGCTCATCATACAGGCGCCAGAACCTCCAGCTTTGTGTCCGTTATCGCGGCGTTACGTTCTCGCCCCGGGAGCAAACCGCTTGGTTTCGGAATTCGCTGGGAATATTCGAGCAAAAACACACGCTTCCAAATTGACCAGCCCAAGTAATTAGATGCATAAGGCTCGCACCGGAGAGGTGGCCGAGTGGCTGAAGGCAACGCTTTGCTAAAGCGTCATACGGTCTCAAGCTGTATCGAGGGTTCGAATCCCTCCCTCTCCGCCACTCCTCAGCAGAATCTGAGATCTGTGCGTTCCTTCACCTGACACCCGACGGCGGTCTCATGCCGCTCCGAACCGGATGGAGGACCACAAGGGAACCTGATTCAGCGAAAGCCAGGTTCACCTCCGAAACGACGTCCGGGACCTGATTCTCCGCTCAGTGGGCGGAGACCCACGCCCTCGCGTCGCGCTGCGCGGCCGAGATATCGGCGTCCGACATCTGTCCGGCGACTTCCTGGCGCAGCGTCACGGCGTCCTTGCGGCCCTTGAGCGCGGCGAGGTTGAACCATTTGTGCGCGGCGACGAGATCGACGAGACCGGATCGTCCGCTCGCCCAATAGAGGCCGCGCTCGAACAGCACGTCCGACAGCGCGCCTGCGTCGATCGGCGTCGCCGTCTCCAGATCGAAAGTACCCTGAAACATAACGCATCCCCTTTTTTCTTATGCCGCCTCGTCCCCCGAGCGCGGCTCCCGTCCAATCAACTGTTCAACTCATCCCCGGGGCTTCTTGCCCGTGCCGTTTGCCGGCTTGTTGGAGGTAATGATGGCGGGCAAATTTGAATGGCAGTTTAAGTATCGCGATGAAGCAGACGTAAACGCGCCCGCCCCAGGGGCGCACAACAAATGCAAGAAGTCCCGGTTTTGCAGGCACTTCTGCAATTCGTCAGATTCGGTTTACCTTGGGATTTTGGGAGAACGATAACCATCGCGCACGGTGACGCGTGTCCTGTGGTGTCCCCGCCCGCTGTCGTCACCGGTATTCCAGAGACAGCAATGGTCCCAGGAGAAGCCGCGGCGAACTGGATCGCCAGGTCGGAGCCAGGCGACGACACGGCGAATGGAGAAGCGGCGCGTGAACAGCGTGCAACAGCGCCGCAGCCTCCCTGCTCAAGAAGCGCGCGCATATGAAGAAACATATGGCTGGAAGCTCGACTGCGGCCATCCTTCGAGACGCCCGCCTGCGGCGGGCCGTCAGGATGGGGGATGAGTATGCGGCAGCATCAACGCAGATGGACGCAGCCGAGCCTTATCCTGAGGAGGCCGCGAAGCGTTCGTCTCAAGACGAGGCGCTCGCTCAGGCGTCGCCGAGACGTCATATGCGAGAGCCCGGCCTGCTCAAGGCAGCACAGCCACGTCGCGGTCAGACCAGCAATGTCGGGAGATGGGAATGCCGGCAATACCCCGGCCTCAAGAGAACGAGGGCGTCGGCGAACACGTCAGGACCAGATTCCACGTTGGCCCGAAGGCCGCTTGTGAAATTGCGGAGCCCCTTACGGAGAACCGCACCGAACGAAGAAAACCTGTTTCTTCTGCCGGACCGCGCTTAGCGAGCGAACCCGCGAAGAGAACGATCCGACCGTTGACCTGATGTCTCGCCGACACCCTCTATCGTCGACCAGAACCTTTTGAGAGGCGCTGATGACGTGCCGGCTCTCTAGGAGCCGGCAACTTCAAAAAGCGAAGTTACTTCTTCTTGGCGACCTTGCGGGTCTTCTTCGCAGTCTTCTTCACTGCGCTCTTCGCCTTCTTCGCCTTCTTTGCCTTCTTAGCTTTCTTGGCCATGTTGCCCTCCGATGTGTGAGATGGCTTAATCGCTGCATGCAGTCGGGGATCGAGTGCACACTCATCCCGAATACACCAACACAACGAAAAAAACAGCGTCTCGCTTAAAGAAGTGTTGACGGCGAAACGCGCCTGCGCTGGCGAACGCGATGCAAGCGGACTGCATGAGTTGTGCTTGCGATCGCAGAGAGTGCCCGCGGCATCGACGTTTGCAAAAGATACGACTGCAGAAAAACACTATGCAGCAAGTATTTTCTTGCACGCGCACATCGCGCGCGATCGATGTCATGACCTATCGCGCCGATCGCGCGAGCGCCTCGCGAAGGCGCTTCGCGGACTCTGAGTCGCGACTTTTGGCAACGAAAATATTTTCATGATTAACGGCGCGCGGGCTCGTCGGAGCGTGTGCAAGTCGCCGTTTTGCGCGAATCGCGTGACGGCGATTCGGTCGGCGTATCGCGTTCGATCGGGATGAAGTTCGTCGCCGAGGATGCGCGCGAGCGTCGCATCGCGAACCGAAAGCGAGGTGACGACGCCTGTCCGTCACCTCGTTCGAACGCGCGAGGTCAGATGCCGAGCTTGGACTTGAGCAGCTCGTTGACGCTCTGCGGGTTGGCCTTGCCGCCGGATGCCTTCATCACTTGGCCGACGAACCAGCCGAGTGACTGCGGCTTGTCCTTGACCTGCGCCGCCTTGTCGGGATTGGCTGCGATGATGTCGTCGACAACCTTTTCGATCGCCGAAAGATCCGTGACCTGCTTCATGCCGCGGCTTTCGACCAGCGCGCGGGGATCGCCGCCCTCCTGCCAGACGATCTCGAACAGATCCTTGGCGATCTTGCCGGAGATCGTACCCTCGCCGATCAGGTCGATGATGCCCGAGAGCTGTGCGGCATCGACCGGAGAGTCCGTAATGTCCCGGCCTTCCTTGTTGAGACGACCGAACAGCTCGTTGATCACCCAGTTGGCGGCGACCTTGCCGTCGCGCGCGCGGTTGGCGAGCTTCTCCAGCACGGTCTCGTAGAACACCGCGCTCTCGCGCTCGGCGACCAGCACGCCGGCGTCGTAGGCCGACAGGCCGAGATCCGCGACGAAGCGCGTCTTCTTCTGGTCCGGCAGCTCGGGCAGCCCAGCCTTCAGTTCGTCGACGAAGCTTTGCGAGAACTCCAGCGGCAGCAGGTCGGGATCGGGGAAGTAGCGGTAGTCGTGCGCCTCTTCCTTGGACCGCATCGACCGCGTCTCGCCCTTGTTGGGGTCGTAGAGCCGGGTCTCCTGGTCGATCGCGCCGCCCTCCTCGAGGATTTCGATCTGGCGCCGGGCCTCGTACTCGATCGCCTGGCCGATGAAGGTGATCGAGTTCATGTTCTTGATCTCGCAGCGGGTGCCGAGCGGCGCGCCGGGCTTGCGCACGGAGACGTTGACGTCGGCGCGCAAAGATCCCTTCTCCATGTCGCCGTCGCAGGTGCCGAGATAGCGCAGGATCGAGCGCAGCTTGGTCACATAGGCCTTGGCCTGCTCGGCATCGCGGATGTCGGGTTTCGACACGATCTCCATCAGCGCCACGCCGCAGCGGTTGAGGTCGACATAGGACATGGTCGGCGACTGATCGTGCAGCAATTTGCCGGCATCCTGTTCCAGATGCAGCCGCTCGATGCCGATCGTGGCGGTCTTGCCGCCGTCCAGTTCGACCACGACCTCGCCCTCGCCGACGATCGGCGACTTGTACTGGCTGATCTGGTAGCCCTGCGGCGAGTCCGGATAGAAATAGTTCTTGCGGTCGAACACCGAGCGCAGATTGATCTGGGCGTTCAGCCCGAGTCCGGTCCGGACAGCCTGCCTGACGCATTCCTCGTTGATGACCGGCAGCATGCCCGGCATCGCCGCGTCGACCAGCGACACATGCGTGTTCGGCTCGCCGCCGAACGCGGTGGAGGCACCGGAGAACAGCTTCGCGTTCGACGTCACCTGAGCGTGGACCTCCAGGCCGATGACCATCTCCCAGTCACCGGTTGAGCCCTTGAGAAGCTTGTGCGTGGCCGTGCTCATGTCTTGCTCCCGAGCAGCGTGGCAGCGACGATCCGCTCCCACTCTGCTTGTAATGAATCCCTTGCCACGGGCTGGCCGGCCTGGCGGTACCAATAGCCGGCATTGCCGAGGTCGCCCTCGACCCGGTGCAGATAGGCGTGCACCCAGGCGGCCTCGCGGCTGCTCTCGTCCTGGACGATTCTGTGCGCCTGGTCCCAGTCACCCTTGGCGGCCCACCACAGTGCGGCGAGCGGCGCGCTGAGATCCGGCGGCGGCGCGGCGCCGTCAAGGCTGGCGATATACGCCGCCATGCTCACCACCATTTCGCCGGCGTGAAGCGGCCGGCGGCCTGCTCGATCACCTCGCCGAGCGAGAACAGCGTCTCCTCGTCGAATGGCCGGCCGATCAGCTGCAGGCCGAGCGGCAGGCCCTGCGCATCCTTGCCGGCGGGCACGGCGATGCCCGGCAGGCCCGCCATGTTCACGGTCACCGTGAAGATGTCGTTGAGGTACATCTCGACGGGGTCCGCGCCGCCCTTCTCGCCGATGCCGAACGCCGCCGACGGCGTCGCCGGCGTCAGGATCGCGTCGACGCCCTTGGCGAAGCAATCCTCAAAGTCCTTCTTGATCAGCGTGCGCACCTTCTGGGCACGCAAATAATAGGCGTCGTAATAGCCGGCCGAGAGCACGTAGGTGCCGATCATGACGCGGCGCTTCACCTCGGCGCCAAAACCTTCTGCGCGGGTGTTCTCGTAGAGTTCGTTGATGTTTCGGCCCTGCTCGCGCAGGCCGAAGCGCACGCCGTCGTAGCGGGCGAGGTTGGAGGACGCCTCCGCCGGCGCCACAATGTAATAGGCCGGCAACGCGTATTTGGTGTGCGGCAGCGACACCTCGACGAGCTCGGCGCCGGCCGCTTTCAGCCAGGCCGCGCCCTCGCTCCAGAGCTTTTCGATCTCGGCCGGCATGCCGTCGAGACGATACTCCTTGGGAATGCCGATCCGGATGCCCTTCACGGACTTGCCGATCGCAGCCTCGTAATCCGGCACGGGCATGTCGACCGAGGTCGTGTCCTTCGGATCGTGGCCGGCCATCGAGCGCAGCAGTATCGCGGCATCGCGCGTGCTGCGCGCGATCGGACCGGCCTGGTCGAGCGAGGAGGCAAAAGCGACGATGCCCCAGCGCGAACAGCGGCCGTAGGTCGGCTTGATGCCGACGGTCGCGGTGAACGCCGCCGGCTGACGGATCGAGCCGCCAGTATCGGTCGCGGTCGCACCCATGCACAGCAGCGCCGCAACGGCCGAGGCCGAGCCGCCGGACGAGCCGCCCGGCACCAGCGTCGTGTTGGAGCCATCACGCCGCCAGGGATTGCCGACGGGGCCGAAGCACGAGGTCTCGTTCGCCGAGCCCATCGCGAACTCGTCATTGTTGAGCTTGCCCAGCATCACCGCGCCGTCGCGCCAGAGCTGCGAGGTGATGGTGGACTCGTAAGTCGGCACGAAATTGCCGAGGATTTTCGAGCACGCGGTGGTGCGGACGCCCTTGGTCGCAAACAGGTCCTTGATGCCGAGCGGAATGCCGGCGAGCGGTCCCGCATCACCCTTGGCGATCTTCTCGTCGACGGCCTTCGCCATGTCACGCGCGCGGTCGGGCGTCTCCATGACGAAAGCATTGAGCACGCGCGCGGCTTCGATCGCGTTCAGATGCGCGTCGGTCAGCTCAAGGGACGTAAAAGTCTTGGCCGCGAGGCCCTTGCGGGCCTCCGCGAGCGTCAGCGATGTCAAATCGGTCATTTATTGATCGGGCTGCAGAAGAACGGAGACAGGGACTTGTCGTTGGCCGGGTCGTCTTTCTTGGCGGCCGCTTTCGCAGCCGCCTCGATCTCGTCGAGCACGGCATTGACGGCGACGTTGGGGTCGGCAGCCTTGCCCTGCCGCTCCATCTTGTCGAGATAGTTCATGTAGGCCTGATAGGCCTTCTCGTCGTCGCAAAGCATGCACATCGACAGCGTCCTAAGACTCTTTAGTTTGACGCGTTTTCTTTATGCGAACCGGTTTCCACTTCGCTCGAAAACGCTATGTAAATTACTCGACGACCTTGGGTACAAGATAGAAGTGACCTTCGGTCGCAGGCGCGTTGGCAACGATATCGTCGGCGATCTCGCCGTCATTGACCAAATCCTGCCGCTTCTTCATCTGCATCGGGGTGACCGAGGTCATGGGCTCCACACCCTCGACATCGACCTCCGAGAGCTGCTCGACAAAAGCGAGCATGGCGTTGAGCTCGCCCTGCAGATGCGGAACCTCGCCCTCTGAAACCGCAATGCGCGCCAGATGCGCGATGCGGCGGACGGTAGCGGCGTCGACGGACATTATATAAGGCCTCTCACGGCAAAACCTATGTGCCGTATAGCAGAGGCCGCTTTTGCGCCGCAACCGGCCGCGGGACCTATCCGGCGAGGGCCTTCATCCGGGCAAGCGCCGATTTGGCGAGATCCCGCGTCAATTCCGCTGCCGGGACCTCGCGGCCCAGGGCGATCGCCTGCCCGGCCCAGAGATTGGTGAAATCCACCCTGCCCTGCTTTTCGGCAGCCGCCTTCAGCGGTCCCAGCGCCGTTGCGGCATGGGGAAATGGCGGCGCGTCCGGCGAAATCGGGCCCGCCTCGCGCATCAGGCGGTTCTGGACGCCGCGCGCCGGCCGCCCGGTCATGACATTGGTGATGACGGTTGAATCATCCCGCCCCTCGGCGAGCGCCGCGCGTGCCGCCGCACCGACCTTGGATTCCGGACAGCGCAGATAGGCACTTCCGATCTGCACGCCGGCCGCACCGAGCGCGAAGGCGGCTGCGATGCCGCGGCCGTCCGCAAGGCCGCCGGCCGCAATCACCGGGACCTTCACCGCGTCGACCACCTGCGGTACCAGCGCAAAGGTGCCGGGCTGTTCCGAGATCTTGTCGGTCAGGAACATGCCACGATGGCCGCCGGCCTCCGCACCTTGTGCGATCACCGCATCAGCGCCGTGCTGCTCGAGCCAGACCGCTTCCTTCACCGTCGTCGCCGAGGAGATGACGAGACATCCAGCCGCCTTGACCCGCTTGAGCAGCGCGTCCTCCGGCAAGCCGAAATGGAAGCTGACGATCTCCGGCTTCAGCTCCTCCACGACCTCGCAGAAGCCGGCGTCGAACGGCGCGCGGTTCGCGGCATTGATGGGTGCGGCGGGATCGAGGCCATGCTCATTGTAGTAGCCCGCGAGGCGCTGTTTCCAGCGCGCCTCCGCCTCGGCCGTGAGCTCGACCGGTGTGTGGCAAAAGAAATTCATGTTCACCGGCGCGGAGACGCGCTGCCGGATGATGTTGACCTGCTCGCGCGCCTTCTCCGGCGACAGCATTGCGCTCGGCAGCGAGCCGAGCCCGCCGCCTTGCGCAACGGCGATCACCAACTCCGCGTCCATTACGCCGGCCATCGGCGCCAGCACGATCGGGAATTCGGTCTTGAAGAGATCGATCAGTCGACGGTTCGGCCACATGGTTGTTCTCTCGCACTTTAGGCGGACACGCTGGAATTGCGCCGACCGGTTAGCAGTTGCTCGGCCTCGGTCGCAATCCGTTCGACGATTTCGGCGGCAGACGGAATATCATGGATCAGGCCGACCGCCTCGCCCGCGATCACCGCGGCGATGTCGAAATTGCCGGCTGCCTTCGCGGCCGCATAGTCGGCCCCGACCGCGGCGACATTCTGCATCAGTTCGACCTCGCGGCCGATCCAGCGTCTGGCGTGATCGTTGACAAGGCACCGGCCGGTAAACGGCGCGGGCCAGACATTGTTGCGGGAGAGATCGAAAATGATTCCCCGCACCGTTGCGCCACTATCTGCCGCGCAGATGCGCCGCTTGGCCTCTTCCGCACCATCGGCCTCCTGGCTCGCGTAGAAGCGCGTGCCGAGCAGCACGCCGCTTGCACCGAGCATCATCATGGCCGCAAGTCCCCGCCCATCGGCAATGCCGCCGGCCGCGACCACCGGCACACGACCCGCGGCAAGATCGACGATTGCCGGCACGAGATCCATCGTGGTGCGCGAAGCGCCGTGACCGCCGGCCTCCGTCCCCTGTGCGATCAGGATATCAGCGCCCGCATCGAGCGCTTGCCGCGCCATCGTCTCGTCCTGCACCTGGCAGATCAGGCGTGCACCGGCGCATTTGATGCTCGCCGCGAAGGGTGCGGGATCGCCGAACGACAACATGATCGCGGATGGGTTTGCGGCGAGCGCAATGTCGAGAAGTTCGGGCCGCTTGGCGAGGCTCCAAGTTATAAAGCCGATCCCGAACGGCGCCTTCATGCCGGCGAGCTTGGCAATCTCCTGCTCCAGCCAAATCCTCTCGCCGTAGCCGCCGCCCAGGATGCCGAAGCCGCCGGCGCGGCTTACCGCCGCCACGAGGCGGCTGCCTGCCACGACGTCCATCGGCGCCAGCAGGATCGGATGCTCAATCTCCAATAGCGTGGTCAGCGACGTCGCGATCGGCATGGCACCTCCCAGGTCTGGACAGTGAGACTAGGCGCGAATACCATTCTCTAAAATTGAAATCTTGCGAACGCTGCCATCTCAAAAGAGAAACGATATTATGGAACTCAGCGACATCCAGACCTTCGCCGCCGTCGCCCGTACCGGGGGCATCACCCGCGCGGCCGAAGAGCTCAACACGGTGCAGTCCAACGTGACCCAGCGCGTGAAGGCGCTGGAGGCGGAGATCGGTACGCCGCTGTTCGAACGCCATAGCCGCGGCATGACCCTGACCGGCGCGGGCAAAAGGCTGTTACCTTACGCGCAACGGATGTCCGCACTGGCGCGCGAGGCCGTGCTCGCGGCCTGCGACGACGGCGAGCCCAAGGGACCGCTCGCGATCGGCTCGATGGAAACGACCGCGGCGGTACGGCTGCCGCCATTGCTCGCGGACTTTCATCACCGCTTTCCAGCCGTCCGGCTGAGCCTGCGCACCGCGCCCACCGCCGACCTCGTCGCTTCCGTGCTCGAAGGCACGCTCGACGGCGCCTTCGTCGCAGGTCCGATCGCGCATGCCGATCTCATCGCGACAAGCGCGTTCCGCGAAGAGCTGGTGCTGGTCAGCGCGCGGCGCTGGGCCACGCTGGCCGAGCTGCGCGCCGGCACGCCGGAATCCGGCCCGACCGCGCTGGCGTTCCGCACCGGCTGCACCTACCGGCAGCGGCTGGAACAGATCTTTGTCGAGTTCGGCTGGCCGTCAGCCGCACGCTTCGAGCTCGGCACGCTCGACGGCATGATCGGCTGTGTCGCCGCCGACATGGGCGTGACGCTGCTGCCGCGCGCCGTCGTCGAACGTAGCGCGATCAACGGCAGCGTGTCGATCCACGCACTGAGCCATTCGCACGCGCAGGTCGAGACGCTCTTCATCCAGCGTCGTGCCGGACATCAAACCAGTGCGCTGAGCGGGTTTGCCGGCTGCCTGAAGCAAGACGACGAAGTCATCGCAGCCTGAGATGCCAGCGCGTTCCACCGCGCGAAATTCACCGTCACAAATCTGTCGCACTTGATCCGATCGACGCTGGGCGCAGCGAGTGCTGCGTTCAGCCGCCGCAGCATGGCACCGCGAAAAGTTTTGAAGCCCGCGGCTTTTCTACGTTAGGATGAGCGACTGGCCAGCGCGAAATCATAACGAAGCCAAACACCGGCAAAAACATCGGGAGGACTATTGATGCGCAATACGCTCGTGTTGTGCTGTGTCGCCGCGTTGTCTGCGACGATCGAAACAGCAAGCGCCCAAGACTGGACCAAATCGAAATGGGGGCCGAACGACGAGATCGGTGCTGCCAACTACATGACGCCCGAACTCGTGCTGAAGGCCGCATCTCTGGTGAAGACCGGAAAGACCTACGCACTCGGCATTCCCGTTACGTCCAGCACGCCGGCCTATCCGCCGCGCAGCTTCAAGATCACCGTGGTGCAGCCGGGACAGGCGGGCAGCGCAGGTCTCGGACCGAACAAGGCGACCTATAACGACGACATCCTGGACACATGGGTCGGCATCGGCAGCCAGCTCGACGGCCTCGGCCATCTCGGCGTCGAGCACGTCTACTACAATGGCAACAAGCTCGCCGACTTCGCCGATCCCACCGGGTTGAAGAAGCTCGGTATCGAGAAGGTCCCTCCGATCGTCACCCGCGGCGTGCTGCTCGACATGGCGGCGTATTACAACACTGATATCGTGAAGGAAGGCACCGCCTTCAACGCCAAGGAGATCGACGAAGTCGCCAAGAAGCAGGGCGTCGAGATCCGACAGGGCGACGTCGTCATCTTCCACACCGGCTGGCTCAGCCTGATCGGCAAGGACGACAAGCGTTATTCGGCAGGCGAGCCCGGTCTCGGCGTGGAAGGCGCAAAATACCTGACCAGCAAGGGCGTCGTCGCGATCGGTGCCGACACCTGGGCGCTCGAGGTGCTGCCGTTCGAGTCCAAGAACGTGTTCGAGGTGCACCAGATCCTGCTCGCGATGAACGGGACCTACATCCTCGAGAATATGGACACGGCCGCGCTCGCCCGGGACAAGGGCTACGAATTCCTGTTCGTGCTCGGCCAGCCGCGCTGGACCGGCGGCGTGCAGGCGATGATCAACCCGATCGCGATCCGTTGATCGGGAGCTGCCCATCACGGGCGAGGATGGCCTGCCGCCCGGCAGGCCGCCTCGCCCGCTTTTCGTTTGTCCCGCCCGTCATCGCGGCCTGAGATGCCTACGCCGCAGCGCGACGACGGCCCGGATCGCCTGGGGTCTCGCAACACCCCTCCGCAGCATACCCGACCGCGTCCGCCTAGATTCGGATCTCCTCGTAGGACTCGATGAGACGCGGGCCGACCGAGGTCTCCTCGTGCGAGTCCGCGTCGGCAAGATTGCCGAAGCCGAGCTTGGTCAGCTTCGCAAGATCCGCAATCGAGACCTGAAATACGCTGACATCTTCCTCGGACATGCGCTCGAGCAGATCCGCCTCCTCGATCCGGTCGATCCCCATGACCAGCTCTCTCTGGCTCATCAGGAATGCCGCCGCCTTGAGGACATCGTCTTCGCGGTCGCGCCGGATCAGTATCTTCCAGAAATACTTCGGAATCTGGATACCACCGAAGCTCGGATCCTTGTGCGGCCGACCGGACGGATTGGGCAGGTTGGATCCATCGGCGTCCGGTCCGTTGAAGACCGGTCCGTTCATCACGATGCCCTTCTCCTTGCCTTCAAGCAGAACATTACGCGTGTAATCCTCCAACCCTGCCCAAAGCTGCTTGCCCTGGTTGAACGAGAAGAACTGCGGCGAGCAATTGGTGAAATGGAAGGAATCGTCGCCGTGTTGCTTGGCCTTGGCGACCGTATCGCCCCAGGTCGCATCCAGGCGGCGCACGAGATGCCCGCGGTCGAACGGATTCTTGCTGCGATCCGCCTCGAAAGTGGCCTGCTTGCGGTAGAACTCGTCGCCGATCTGGGCGTCCTCGTCGATGCGCGGATCGCGCAGCCAGGAATCACCCTCGCGCTTGCCGACGTCCTGCTGCTTTCCGCCGTCGATATTGACGCAGCTGAAGAAGGCAAGCCTGCGCTGCTTGTTCATGACGACGCTATAGTTGAAATACTTCAGCTCGAACTGTTTGGACTTCCCCTTCAACATCGCAATCTCGGGTTTAAGTTCAGCGGGAATCTTCGGCAAGGCGACGGAGAATTTGCCGCTGCCGAGAAAATTAGCCTTGAATCCCGGACGGGATTTAAGCGTGCTCTGGTCGATATGCACTGCCTCCATGGGCAGACCGTTGTTCGCGCTGATGTGAGGCAACAAGCCGACCGGCGGAGCGACCAAAGGCCTGCTGCCGTTCTGCTTGCCGCCATTCGGTGCCCCTCCGTTGCCTCCGGCCGGGACTGGCAGGCGAGCCAACGGAGGCAAAGAAACATCCTTCCTGAACATGGGCAGCGGCACGCGAAACGGGACCACCAGCGACGTGCCGTCGACGGATTGCTCGACCCAGACGTTGGTGCCGTACGGCGCTGTCACGATCGAAGGCGGCTGGGCTCTCTGGACCTCGTGCCGGGTCGGCGGCTCAACCTCGTCAAGAACCGGTCTGATCAGGGCATGGGAACCAACGGCAATCTTGAGATCGGCAACGATTGCACTGATCCGGATGCCTTCGTTGGCGATCCAGTCGATCGAGATTTCATCCATCGATGGATCCCAAACCTTGCCGTCCTTGGTGAGAGTGCGGCCCTGCGCATTTTTCTTTGGAATACCGCTGTGGTGCAGCGCGACCACCTGCCAGAAGCGGTTGAACGCCGGCGAACCAGACGACCCGGCCGTCGTATCGGTGTTATACCAGAGGAAGTCTCCGACATATTTAAGCAGCTTGTTCTCGCGGACGCAGACCTGCTTCATCTGTCCGCTGGGATGCTGGATGATGGTGAGGTACTCGCCGGGGTCCGCCTTGCCGGGCGCACCGCTGAGCGGCAACCAACCCCAATTCTCGAGCTCCTCGTGACCTGACAGCGAGGTCGGCGCCATCGCGACGATTGAGAAATCGAGTCTGTCGTTGGTGTAGAAGAATTTGGCCGGTTCGAATCCGAACCGGATCGGCACCCGCTCTTCTCCCGAAATGTCCAGCTCATAATCGAAATCGGCGATCGAATTGGCTGCGTCGACCGGCTTGCCGAAAACGTGATGGTTCGTCATCAGCAGGCCCGGCCCGATCAGAAAGCCCGAACCATAGCCGAGCAGATTCGACTTCATGTCCCTGAGCTGAATGCGACACACCGAGCGCGAGGCCGCGGTGCCCTTGGCGAGATAGTTGATGCTGTCGAGATCATTGCCCTGGATGATCCGCTCCAGGCCAATCTCTGCCGCCTGCACGTTCCCCGTCTCCGCGAACAGCTGGCGCTGGCGCAGGATTTTCTTGTCGGAGCTTATCTGGATCGGGCCATCGCCTAAATTTCGGTTCAGGGCTTCAGGTGAAAACTCGGCCTGCTTAAATCGCCTTTCTGAGCCCGCGATCAGGCTTGGCTTGATGAGCATGATGACCTCTCAAAAATGACTGGACGAATCTGGACGTTGTCGGGAGCGCATTGAAAATTTGCGCGAAGGTTGCAGCGCCGCCGGACTGTCGGGTGCTGCCCATCGTTCTGGAATCGGAGGCTTCGCCCCGCACTACTTTAGACTATATATTTAATCTACCGCAACCAGAGCGTCAATCGATGCGCGCGGCCGGAGACGCGACATCATGCCATCGTCCGCGACGTCACCCGTGTGAGATTTGCCACAAATGGTCGATGCACCTGCGCATCACGATTTCGCGCGTCGTGGTGCCGCCGGACGATCTACGGCCTGAGACGCCAGCGCCGCAGCGCCACGACGGCCCAGATCGCCTCGACCACGCCGAACGGCCAGGCCCCTTGCAGGAAGCCGTAGGCCGAACCGAGCACGCAGGACATTGCGAACAGCAGCACGAACCAGTGGCTGCGGTCTTCCAGGGCGTAAGTGACCAGCATCGCCGTCACGGCGAACAGGCCAAATAGTGTCAGCGCATCCATGTTCCGGGTTCACTCCGCAGCGCGACGCGTGATATGCGCTAACACCATGCCGGCTCTTATCCTGCCTCTCGTCGATGCTGCAATCCACTGGCCCGAACGCGGCGGGTTGGTCGGCCTTGATCTGGGTACCAAGACCATTGGCGTTGCCGTGTCCAATCCGGACCGCCGGTTAGCGACCGGCGTCGAGACGATCCAGCGCAAGGCGTTCAAGCAGGATGCCGCCCGGCTGCTCGCGATTGCCGGTGAACGCAAGGCCGTCGGCTTCGTGCTCGGCCTGCCCATCAACATGGACGGCAGCGAGGGCCCGCGCGCGCAATCGACCCGGGCGTTTGCCCGCAACCTCGCCGGCCTGACCGTGCTGCCGATCGGTCTCTGGGACGAGCGCCTGTCGACCGCTGCGGTCGAGCGCGAGCTGATCGGCATGGACGTCAGCCGCGCCAAGCGCGCCGAAGTGATCGACGAGCACGCCGCGATCTTCATCCTGCAAGGCGCGCTCGACCGCCTCGCCAATCTGCGCGCAGCTCCGGGGCCAGGCTGATCCATGGCCGTCGTGATCGCGGCGCTCCTCCCCGTCTTCATCCTGATCGTGCTCGGCGTGGTGCTGAGGCGCACCCTGATGCGGCTCGACACGCAATGGAACGGGCTGGAGCGGCTAACTTATTTCGTCCTGTTTCCGATGCTGCTGGTCCAGACGCTGGTAAAGGCCGACCTGTCCAGCGTGCCGGTCGCCGGCGTCGGCGGCGCTCTGCTGCTGTCGGCGCTCGCGATGTCGCTGCTCTGCCTCGCGCTCCGCCCGGCTCTCGCACGGCTCGACATCGACGGTCCCGCCTTCACCTCGATCTTCCAGGGCGCGATCCGCTGGCAGACCTATGTGGCGCTGTCCGTCTCCGCCAACATGTTCGGCGAGGTCGGGCTGGCGCTCGCCTCGGTCGCGATGGTGGCGATCATTCCGCTGGTCAACGTCCTCAGCGTCGCGGTGCTCGCGCACTTCGCCGCGCCGGAGAAGCAATCCGCGCGCGCGATCGTCATGACTGTTGTCCGCAATCCCCTGATCTGGGCCTGCGCGATCGGCCTCGTCATCAATGTCATTCATCTGCCGCTGCCTAGGATCTGGCATGAGGTGGCAGACGCACTCGGCCGCTCCTCCCTCGCCATCGGCCTGCTCGTCACCGGCGCCGGACTGCATCTAAAAGGCCTGCTCCGCCCCAGCGCGGGCGCCGCTATCGGCGTGGTGTTCAAGCTGGTGTTGATGCCGATGGTCGCGCTGGTGCTTGCCGTCTGGTTCGGACTGTCCGGCGACAGCCTCGCCATCGTCGCGATCTGCGCCGCAGTGCCGACCTCGACCAGCGCCTATGTGCTGGCCCGCCAGATGGGCGGCGACGCCCCGCTGCTGGCGCAGATCATCACGCTGCAGACGATTTTGGCGGCGATCACCATGCCGATCGTGATCGCGCTGGTGGCCTAGACCTCCGTCATTGCGAGGAGCTCTTGCGACGAAGCAATCCAGACTGTCTCCGTGGAAGAAGTCTGGATTGCTTCGCTGCGCTCGCAATGACGGAGTATGAAACCTCAGCTCCCCAGCCACATCGTCAGCACCACCGCCGTCAGATTGTTCAGCGCGTGCAGCACGATCGTGAGCCAGAGCGAGTTGCTGCGGTAGCGCATGTAGCCGAACCACAGGCCGATGGAGAAGACCTCGGCGAGGAAGTACAGGTCGTATTGCAGGTGCACGACCGTCCACAGCAGCGACGACAGGATGATCGCGCCGGGCACGCGCAGGAAACTCGCCGACCAGCCGCGATAAAGGAAGCCGCGCGCCAAAATCTCTTCCGACATCGGCGCTGCCACGCTGAATGCGAACAACAGGAAGAAGGCTGCGCCCTTATCGCGGCCAGATTTCAACAGATCGGTCATGAAGCCCGGCGTGGCCTCGCGGCCGAGGCTCCGCGACATCGTCTCCCAGGCCACGACGATCAGGATGAGGCCAACGGCGCCAAACAGGAGTTGCTTCCAGGACGGCCAATGCAGCGCGAGATAGTCGACGAAGGAGGTCTTCTTGATGCGGATGGCAAGCCACACCGCGGCCAGTGTCGCCGGCAGGCCCAATATCACCGACAGCGCGAGCGCCTGCGGCTCGCCGCCGACGAGCTGAAGCGACGCGAGGTCCATCGGCAGGCCACGCTGTACCGCCAGCAGAACGATGGCGCCGATCTGTCCGACGAACATTGCAGCGAAAATGACGACGCCCCATATCGCCGTGCCCCAGAATTTCCAGACGCGCGTCGCCTCGTGCGCTGGCGTCGCAGTCAGCGGCGGATGATCGGGATTGAGCGAGTCCATCAAGGCGCTTTCATTGGGGAGCATTCCGGGCTGGTCGGATTGCGATCTACTTCGTCCGCGGCGGAATCGGGAAATCATAGGCCGCCCCGCCCGCCCCCGGCAGGGAAAAATGCCACCACTCCTTCGCATAGTTCACAAAGCCTTGCCTCGCCATCGCTGCCACGAGCCGCTTGCGCCAGGCGCGCTGGTCCGGACTGATCGACGGTGCGGCGGTGTGCCCTTTCACGTCGGTGCAGTCATAGCCGGTGCCCATGTCGACGCTGCCCTCTGGCGGGCGAGCCTCGACCGGCGCGGTACAGTCAGCGTAGGCCTTTGACGGGTCGTATTTGCCTGAATTGTCGGCCTTGAGATCGACCAGCGTGAGATCGAGCGCGGCGCCCGTCGAATGCTGCGAGCGGCTTGCGATGTAGCCGAGGCGGAACAACTCGGTCTTGGGAATTTTGGGATTGTAGCGCCGCTCGGCGGCCGTCTCGTGGCCGTTCTGCGACCACCTGACCATATCGAGCGAGGCCCGCGCCGGCCGGTAGCAGTCGAACATCTTCAGCGAGAGATTTTGCGCCGCCAGTTCCTGCTGCACCGCCTTCAGCCGCAGCCCCACCTCCCGCTTCACCACGCATTCGCCAGCGCCGTAGCCGGCGAGCGGACGGCCGACGAAATTGTTCGAGGTGGCGTAGCGGATGTCCTGGACGATGCTGGGGTCGATGTCGCGCAGATAGACGAAGCCGCCGGGAAGCGACTGGGCATGGGCGGATGAGATGAAGCCGATTGCTACAAATGCGGTAAGACCTGTTTTCACGATGCCTCCCCGTCCTCCGGCGTCATTCCGGGGCGGCTCGAAGAGCCGAACTATGGTGCGGGCTCCCGCACCAGAGAATCTCGAGATTCCGGGTTCGATGCTTCGCATCGCCCCGGAATGACGACAAGGTACAGATCGGGGGATAACTCCCCGCCCGGGCTTTGGCCCTTGCCCCCCCGGCCATCCCCGCCTATAGCTCTCGCTTTAATGACATCGAAATCGACCTTCGTCCTCGGCCACCGGCATTTGCTGGGCATCGAGGGCCTTTCCGCGGCCGACATCACCGGCCTCCTCGACCTGTCCGAAGAATATGTCGAGCTCAACCGCCAGGTTGACAAGAAGCGCACCGTCCTGCGTGGACGGACGCAGGTGAACCTCTTCTTCGAGGCTTCCACCCGGACCCAATCCTCGTTCGAGCTCGCCGGCAAACGGCTGGGCGCCGACGTCATGAACATGTCGGTGTCCTCCTCGTCCATCAAAAAAGGCGAGACGCTGGTCGACACGGCAATGACGCTCAACGCCATGCACCCGGATATCCTGGTGGTGCGCCATCACGCCTCCGGCGCGGTGGAACTGCTGGCCCGCAAGGTCGACGGTTCCGTAATCAATGCCGGCGACGGCGCGCATGAACATCCGACCCAGGCCCTGCTCGACGCGCTGACCATCCGCCGCAACAAGGGCCGGCTCGAGGGCCTCGTGGTCGCGATCTGCGGCGACGTGCTGCATTCGCGCGTCGCCCGCTCCAACATCATCCTGCTCAACGCGATGGGCGCCCGCGTCCGCGTCGTCGGCCCCTCCACGCTGCTGCCGCCCGGCATCGAGCGAATGGGCGTCGAGGTCGCGCGCGACATGCGCGAGGGGCTCAACGGCGCCGACATCGTCATGATGTTGCGGCTCCAGCGCGAGCGCATGAACGGCTCCTTCGTGCCGTCCACCTCCGAGTATTTCCATTATTTCGGGCTGGACCAGAAGAAGCTCGCCTACGCCAAGCCCGACGCTCTCGTCATGCATCCCGGCCCCATGAACCGCGGCGTCGAGATCGACACTGCGGTCGCTGACGGCGCCCAGTCCCTGATCCGCGAACAGGTGGAAATGGGCGTGGCCGTGCGCATGGCGGTGCTGGAAGCGCTCGCCCGCAACCTGCCGAACGCGTGATGCTCATGTTGACCGACCGCCGACCCATCCTGCTTGCCAATGCCCGCGTCGTCGACCCCTCCCGGGATTTTGATGGCCCCGGCGATGTCCTGATTGCCGACGGCATCATCCGGGAGACCCGCCGCGGCATCGGCGCTGCCGGCGTCCCCGAGGGCACCGACGTCGTCAACTGCGCCGGCAAGATCGTCGCGCCCGGCCTGATCGACATGCGCGCCTTCGTCGGAGAGCCCGGCTTCAGCCATCGCGAGACCTTTGCCTCCGCAAGCCAGGCGGCTGCGACCGGCGGCATCACCACCATCATCTGCCAGCCCGACACTTCGCCCGTCATCGACAACTCGGCGACGGTGGACTTCGTGATGCGTCGCGCCCGCGACACTGCCATCGTCAACATTCAGCCGATGGCGGCGCTGACCAAGGGCATGCGCGGCGAGGAGATGACCGAGTTCGGCCTCCTCAAGGCAGCCGGCGCGATCGCCTTCAGCGACTGTGACAAAAGCGTGATCAATGCGCAGGTGATGCGCCGCGCCTTGACCTATGCGCGCGATTTCGACGCGCTGATCGTGCACTACACCGAGGATCGCGATCTCGTCGGCGAAGGCGTGATGAACGAGGGCGAGTTCGCGTCGCGGCTCGGCCTGATGGGCATCCCGAACGCGGCGGAAGCCGTGATGCTGGAGCGCGACATGCGCCTGGTCGCGCTCACCGGCGGCCGTTATCACGCGGCGTCGCTGACCTGCATCGAGTCGCTCGACGTGCTCAAGCGCGCCCGCGACGCCGGCCTCGCCGTGACCGCCTCGGCCTCGATCAACCACCTTGCGCTGAACGAGAACGACATCGGCCCTTACCGTTCATTCCTCAAGCTGTCGCCGCCGCTGCGCACCGAGGACGACCGCCGCGCGCTGGTCGCCGCCGTCGCCTCCGGCCTCGTCGACGTCATCATGTCCGACCACAATCCGCAGGACGTTGAGGTCAAGCGCCTGCCTTTCGCGGAAGCAGCCCCCGGCGCGATCGGACTGGAGACCATGCTCCCGGCGGGCCTTCGGCTCGTGCATAATGACGAGCTGGGCCTCAAGACGCTGATCCGGGCGATGTCGACCCGGCCGGCCGAGATTTTGGGATTGCCTGGCGGAACCTTGCGTCCGGGCAGCCCCGCCGACGTCATCGTGATTGACCCCGATGTCCCCTGGGTGGTCGATCCCGCCGACCTCAAATCGCCCTGCAAGAACACGCCGTTCGACGAGGCCCGCTTTACAGGCCGCGTGGTGCGCACCATTGTCGGCGGACGGACCGTGTACGAGCATGTCTGACGTGCGGAGCTGCAGCCAGGGAATTTGCAGACATGGCACTTGAATTGTTCCTGCCGGTGGCTTTCGCCATCGGCTACCTGCTCGGCTCGATTCCGTTCGGATTGATCCTGACGAGACTCGGCGGCACACAGGATATCCGCTCGATCGGCTCCGGCAGCATCGGCGCCACCAACGTGCTGCGCACGGGACGCAAGAGCCTTGCCGCGGGGACCCTGCTGCTCGACGCGCTCAAGGGCACCGTCGCGGTGGTGATCGCCGGCTACATCGCCGGTCCCAATGCCGCGATGCTGGCCGGACTCGGCGCCTTCCTCGGCCATCTCTTCCCGGTCTGGCTCAAGTTCCGCGGCGGCAAGGGTGTCGCCGTCTATATCGGCGTCATGCTCGGGCTGTTCTGGCCGGCCGCGCTGGTGTTCTGCCTGCTCTGGTTGGCGACTGCCTTTACCGCCCGCTATTCCTCGCTCTCGGCCCTGGTGGCCTCGTTCATCACCCCGCTGTTCCTGCTGTGGTTCGGCCAACCCGCACTCGCGGCGCTGGCGGCAGTGCTGACGCTGCTGCTGTTCTTCGCACATCGCGAGAACATCAAGCGACTGCAATCGGGCAAGGAAAGCCGGATCGGCGAGAAGGCATAAGCCGGGAATCCACGGATACCGCGGCACCCCTTCTGCATTATATCCAAATGGTGTTCGCAACTTGCAGCCGAATCACGGCTGTATGGACGAACGGGTTCCTGGCTTGGCCCTGATCGTGGGCATGGCTCTACGCGGTTGCTCAGAATGAGCGAGAAGATTGTCGGCGCGCATGTTGAAGGTGGCTTGCAGGGCACTGCGGCAAGCCGGATGCTCTCGACGACGGACATCTGGTCCGCTGGGCCCTTCCCGCTTGTCACACCGGAGGCTGCTTCCGTCTCGCCACCATCGCGCGAGCCCGACCCGATCGTGCAAGCGCGGACACCAGTCGAAATTGTAGCTGTCGCAGCGCCCATCGCGCAGGATCGGGCGCCGGGGCAATGGCCGCCGCAAAAACTGTCGCTGGCGCTTCAGGGCGGCGGCACCTTCGCCGCCTTCACCTGGGGCGTGCTGGAGCGGCTGCTGGAAGAGCCGTCCATCGCGATCGACACCATCAGCGGCGCCAGCGCCGGCGCCATCAACGCGCTGCTGCTCGCCTCCGGTTTCGCCGAGGGCGGCCGTGAAGGCGCGCGCGCGCGGCTCAACCGGTTCTGGATCCGGCTGATGCACGAGGCCTCGTTCCGATCGCTGATGCTGATCGGCGGCTTCTCGCCGGCGGGAAGCTCGGTCGCGTTCGGTCCGACGCTGCGCTCCGGCCAGTTCGATCCGTTCGATCTCGATCCGCTGCGGCAGGCGCTGTCGCGCGACATCAACTTTTCCGCCTTGCGCGATCCGCGCTGCCCGAAGCTCCTGATCGCGGCGACCCGGATCCGCGACGGGCAGCAGCAGATCTTCCGCAACGACATGATCACCGCAGACGTCGCGCTGGCCTCGACCTGTCCACCGCTGGTTCATTGCGCGGTGGAGATCGACGGCGAGGCTTATTGGGACGGCGGCCTCGGCGGCAATCCGCCCCTGCTGCGGCTCGTGCAGGACACGGCGAGCACCGAAATCCTGCTCGTCCAGGTCACGCCGGCGCGCGACAGCTACGTGCCGATCACGCTCGCCGCGATCGACCGCAGGCTGGATCAGATCGCGGCCAACGCCGCCCTCAATGCCGAAATCGCGGCGATGGAATGGGCGCAATCGCAGACCGGATCGTCGTTGCGGCTCTCCAGGATCGCCGCGGAAGATTTCGTCGACGGCCTGGCGCAGCGCTCGTCCACCGATCTCGGCCGCGGCTTCATTCGCGCGCTGCACCGGAGCGGCCGCGAGGCCGCCGGGCGCTGGCTCAAGCAAGGTACCGATCACAGCGCAGCGCCGGCCGCATCCGGCCAGCGCATCGTCGCCCTCGAACCTGTGCTAGCCTGATTTCGCCAGCGCCTGCTCCAGGAACCACGCCGTCGCCAGCGCATGCGCGTCGTTGCCGAAGCGCGCAATCACCTGCACGCCGATCGGCAGGCCATTGGCCTTGAGCACCGGCACGTTGACGCAAGGGTTGCCCATCAGCGTCCAGAGCCTGTTGTAGCGGGGGTCGCCGGTGCTCGCGAGCTCCTTGGCCGGCGGCGTGCCCGGCGCCGAATAGGTCAGCAGCACGTCGAACCGCTCGAACAATTCGCCAAGCTCGCGGCGCCCGCGACGGCTGACCCGGCGTGCGTCGTCATAGTCCTTGGGTGTGAGACCGACCGTCGCATCGAGACTGGCGCGCAGCATCGGCGCGATCTCGTCGTGGCGTTCGGAAAATTCCCAGGCGAGCGCGCGATGCGCCTCGAAGTCCTGAATGATCGGATGGATGCGCCAGGCCTCCTGCACCGCCTGCGGCAGATCGATGGTCTGCACGCTGGCGCCGGCCTTCTCGGCGGCCTTGATCGCGGCCTGCAGCCCCTCCTCGGCGGCCGGCTCCACGTCGCCGGCAAACTCCTGCCGGATAACGCCGATGCGCGGCGCCGTCGCCGGGACAATGCCAGTGAATTCGGTGCGGCCGGACATCGCCAGCAGTCCCCGCGCGAGATCTTCCGCGCGCGCGCCGAACAGGCCGACCGTGTCGAGCGCCCACGAATAGCATTTGACGCCGACCGTCGGCAGCATCCGGAACGACGGCTTGATCGCGGCGGTCCCGCAATAGGCCGCAGGCCGGATCACCGAGCCGCCGGTCTGGGTCCCCAGTGCCAGCGGGATCATGCCGGCACCGACCGCCGCGGCCGAGCCCGAGGACGAGCCGCCCGGCGTATGGCCGAGATTGTGCGGATTGAGCGTCGGGGTCGGATCGCGCGAGGCGAACGCCGTGGTCGTGGTCTTGCCGATGATGGTGGCGCCTGCCCGCTTCAGCATCATCACGACAGGCGCATCCGCGCGCGGCTGCCAGCCGCGATAGATCGACGATCCCATCTCGGTCGGGAAATCCGCGGTGTCGATGATGTCCTTGATCCCGACCGCGATGCCGCGCAGCGGCCCAGAAGCTTGCGCCTTCGCGGAGCTGTCGTGACGGACGAAGGCATGGACGTCCTTCTCCCTGGCCTCGATGGCTGCATGCGACTGGGCAATGGCGGCATCGGGCGAAAGCTCGCCCGCTTCGATACGGCGCTGGAGGTCGGCGAGTGAGATCATGGGTATTCCTAAGTAAAGATGCCTCGGTCGCTAAACGGCAGAGGTAGGCCGTGCTCATCCAGTGTGGCCTTGTAATGATTGAGGTACGACCAAAGCCGGTTTCTAAGCTCGTTGGCATTCTTGTACGCTTCTGACGACTGGTCGATGGCCGAACAGGCGTCATCTGCCATGCAGCAGAGCGTGTGGAGCGCGTCGCCCTGAATCAGCATCCCGGGAAAATGCCGTCCCGGGTGACGCATCACCGCCGCGTTCGTGGTATCAGCGAAAATCTCGACCGGTGCGACACGCATTCCAATGCCTCAGAAACCAATCCGCTTGGTGACCATCCATTTATTCGGGTGCTGTGGCCGGGTCCACCCCCTTCCATACGCCCTCAGGTTGTTCCATGCTGTGCCTGCAAGGAGCCGCCGTGGACGCCATCAATCCAAGTGTAGAGCTGACCGAAGCCGACAGGATCGACCGCCTGCGGCTGATCCGGTCCGACAATGTCGGACCGCGCACTTTTCGGTCGCTGGTCGATCATTTCGGCACGGCGCGCGCGGCGCTGGAGCGGCTGCCGGATCTCGCACGCCGTGGCGGTGCGCAGCGATCGGCGCGCATCTGTAGCGCCGACGAGGCGAAAACCGAGCTCGCCGCCAGCCGCAAATTCGGCATCGCCTGGCTCGCGCCCGGCGAGGACGGCTATCCGGCGCGGCTGGCAACGCTCGACGATGCGCCCCCGTTGCTCGCCGTACGCGGCGACAATGCAACGCTGGTGCGGCCGATGATTGCGATCGTCGGCTCGCGCAATGCCTCCGGTGCAGGCTTGAAATTCGCCGGTCAGCTCGCCCGCGAGCTTGGTGAAGCCGGCTTTGTCGTCATCTCCGGCCTCGCCCGCGGCGTCGATCAGGCCGCGCACCGCGCCAGCATCGAGAGCGGCACCATCGCCGTGCTCGCCGGCGGACATGACTGCATCTACCCGCCGGAGCATGGCGATCTCATCGCCGCGATCCTCGACCGCAAGGGTGCTGCGATCTCCGAGATGCCGCTCGGCCATGAGCCGCGCGCCCGCGACTTCCCCCGTCGCAACCGGCTGATCTCGGGCGCCGCGCTCGGCGTGGTCGTGGTCGAGGCGGCGCACCGCTCGGGCTCGCTGATCACCGCGCGCATGGCGGCCGAACAGGGCCGCGAAGTGTTCGCGGTGCCGGGCTCGCCGCTCGATCCGCGCGCCGCCGGCACCAATGATCTGATCAAGCAGGGCGCGACGCTCGTCACCGAAGCCGCCGACGTCGTCAACGCAGTCGCACCGATCATGGAGCGGCCGCTGATGCGCACCGCGCGCGAGCCCGACAGCGAGCCGTTCGAAAGCGATCCGCAAGGACACGACCGCGATCAGATCACCGGTCTGCTCGGCCCTGCCCCTGTCACGATCGACGATCTCGTGCGGATGTCCGGCGCCTCGCCTGCCATCGTGCGCACCGTGCTTTTGGAGCTCGAGCTCGCCGGCCGGCTCGAACGCCACGGCGGTGGCCTTGTCTCGCTGCTTTAAGGAGTGTTCCGCTCGTCGAAGCGCGTGCGCGCCGAGGCGATCTGCTGCTGATGCGTGATCGCCCATTCGCCGAGTGCCTTCACCGGCTGCTGCAATCCGCGGCCGAGATCGGTCAGCTCGTAATCCACCCGCGGCGGAATGGTCGGGAAGATCGTGCGCGTGACCAGGCCGTCGCGCTCGAGCCCGCGCAGTGTCAGGGTCAGCATCCGCTGCGAGATGCCGTTGATCATGCGCTTGAGCTCGTTGAAGCGCTTGGGTCCATCACTCAGCATCATGATCACGAACACGCTCCATTTGTCGCCGACGCGCGCGAGGATCGAGGCGACGCCACGGCAGTCCGCGTGGTCGCGATCCGGCATCGGCGTGGCAGGCAAATCGACGTGCGCAGGTTTCAAAGATGTGCCCATGGCTCAAAAAGGTGCGTTCTTGCGGGGATTTCGATAGTCACTCATGGAGCTCTGGTTACAAACTTATACCAGGGTGATCCCGAATGAAACTCCTCCACATCGACTCCAGCGTGCTCGGCCCCCACTCCGTCTCCCGGCAGGTCTCGGCCGCCATCGTCGACCGTCTCAGGCAGGCGACGCCATCGCTGGACATCGTCTATCGCGACCTGACGCAGAGCCCGCTCGCCCATCTCTCCGGCTCGCATCTGGCGGCCGCGCAAGGCGCGCCTGCGCCAGCGGAACTCGGCCCCGACCTCGCCGCCAGCAAGGCCGCGCTGGACGAGTTTCTTGCGGCGGACATCGTCGTGATCGGCGCGCCCATGTACAATTTCACGATTCCGAGCCAGCTCAAGGCCTGGATCGACCGGGTCCTGGTGGCGGGGAAGACATTCAGCTACGGGGCCAACGGCCCGCAGGGCCTTGCCGGCGGCAAGCGCGTAATCTTCGCGATCTCGCGCGGGGGCTATTACGGCGCCGGCTCGCCAGCCGCGTCGCTGGAGCACCTCGAAAGCTATCTGCGGGGCGTGTTCGGCTTCATGGGCATCCATCATCCCGAATTCATCAGCGCCGACGGAATCCAGGTCGGGCCGGAGCATCGCGAGAAGTCGCTCGCAAGCGCGCTCGAGGCGGCAACTGCCCTGCGCGCGGCCTGAGCGAAAGCGCCAATCATCAGCCGCCGCAACTCGGTCGCGGCGGCTGATCGAGCGGTGCGCGATCGGCGAAGCTAAAACCAGGCGCCCTGAATGCCGAGGATGACGGCGACGAGCGAAACGAACAGGCCGATGCCGGCAAAAAGAGCGACCCCGATGAACTCGGAGGTGTCGGAACGCTTGGCGGGAACGGTGTAATTTTCAGTGTAAATACGCGGTGCTGAAATCGGGGAAATAATACGAGCTGCCTTTGGCATATCGGGCTCCCTTGAAATGAGTCTCGTGACCCCTGCCCGTAAAAGGGTCTTGGCAGCCAAAGCGAAGGTTCAAAGCCTCACGCAACGTTCAGAAAATACAGCTCGCGAGAAGTGGGGATCGGCCGGCGCAACCGCTTTGCGTGCACCGACCGATTCAATTTTCACTTCAATTGATCAGCCGCGATAGATCGGCGCACCGCTCGGCGAGGCGACCGCACCGCCGTCGACGAAGATTTCCTGGCCCTGCACATGCGCGGAATCGTCGGAGGCGAGGAACAGCACCGTCTTCGCGACGTGATCTGTTTCGCCAATGCGCCCCAGAGGCGTCGTCAGCGCGATCCGCTTCTCAAACGCCTTCTCGGCTTCGGGCGTCGCGGTCGCAGGTCCCCAGATGGGCGTGCGGATCGCACCGGGCGCGACCACGTTGACGCGAATGCCGCGCGGCGACAGTTCTGATGCCATGATCCGCGCCATCGCCCGCACGCCGGCCTTGGCGGCGCCATACGCCGAATAGCCGGGAATGCCGAGCACGGAGATCACCGAGCCGTTGAGGATGATCGAGGCGTTGTCGTTGAGATAAGGCAACGCGGACTGAACGGTGAAGAACACGCTGGTCAGATTGGTGCTGATGACCTTCTCGAAGACCTCCAGCGTGGCCGACCCCAGCGGGGTGCCGCCGGCGATACCGGCATTGGCGAACACGATGTCGAACTTGCCGAATTTTTCCGCGCCCTTCTTGATCGCAGCTTCGGTCGCGGCAATGTCGGTGGCGTCGGCGGCCAGCGCGAGCCCGTTCGGCCCGAGCTCCTTCGCGGCCGCCTCGAGCGTCTCCTTGTTGCGCCCGGTGATCACCACCTTGGCGCCCTCGGCCACGAACAGCTTTGCCGTCGCCAGTCCAATGCCGCTATTGCCGCCGGTGATCAGGGCCGTCTTGTTCTTCAGTCTCACGTTCGCCTCCAGTGGTTGCATCATAAAACTATGATTGCCATCTAGGGCGTATGGTTTTATGATGCAACCACACAAGCGCGTGATCGGCTCTGAGATCGGGCGATCGCGAAAGGACGAAGCAATGGTGAAACGAACGAGCTTCGAGGGCGATACCTGTCCGATCGCACGCTCGCTGGAAGCGATCGGCGACCGGTGGTCGCTGCTGATCATCCGCGAGGCGCTGTTCGGCCTGCGCCGCTTCGGCGAGTTTCAGAGCAAGCTCGGCATGGCCAAGAACATCTTGTCGGCACGGCTGGGCTCACTCGTGGACCACGGCATTTTAGCAACCGCCCCCGCGTCCGACGGCAGCGCCTATCAGGAATATGTGCTGACGCCGAAGGGCCGCGGCGTCTTCCCGGTGTTGGTAGCGCTGCGCCAATGGAGCGAGGAATTCGACGATCGCCCGTCGGAGATCGCGACCATCCTGGTCGATCGCGAGAAAGGCCGCCCGGTGCGCAAGCTGGAGCTGCGCGCGGAGGACGGGCGATTGCTGACGCAAGCCGATACCACACTGAAGCCGCGGCCCGCTCCGCGCCGGCGGTTAGCGGGATAAGGATGCACCGCCACCCCAACCGTCATTGCGAGCGCAGCGAAGCATCCAGAATGTGACCGCGGTGGGACTCTGGATTGCTTCGCTTCGCTCGCAATGACGGCGTGGCGGGACTTGTACAAGACATCGACAGCGTCAAAGATGGCGAGGTCCCACCAAAGTGGCACCACCATGCCTCTGCTCGCCATCATCTACTTTTCCATCTCCGGCACCACCGAGACGCTGGCGCATGCGCTTGCGCGCGGAGCGGATGGCAAGGCGCAGGTCACGCTCTGTCGTATCACCGGCGGCGACATCGTATCAGGCCGCTTCCAGAATGAGAGCTTACTGGAGACGATCGACCGCGCCGACGCGGTTGCGTTTGGCAGCCCGACCTATATGGGCGGACCAGCCGCTCAATTCAAAGCGTTTGCCGATGCTTCAAGTGATCGATGGAGCCGGCAGCAATGGGCCAACAAGATCGCAGCCGGGTTCACGACGGGCGCCTGCGCAGGCGGCGATCAACTCCACACACTGTCCTACTTTTCCATTCTGGCCGCGCAGCACGGCATGCTCTGGTGCGGACTGGATATTCCGGGTGGGGAGGACCCGAGCGGCCGCAATCGCTTAGGCAGCCAGCTTGGCCTTGCGTCGCATCTGGTCGACAGCTCCTTGCCTCAGAGCGACCTCACCACGGCCGAATATCTCGGCCAGCGATTGGCCAAAATGGCAAGCCGCAACGGCTAACCGCACCGTCGTTGGAGCAGCACATCGCCCTCTTCACGAGAGCTTGCGCTTGCTCCGCAGCCGCAGATGCTCGTCGGCCTCGAGCTTGGTCATGCCCAGGAGATAATGCAGCACGTCGAGCTTGTGCCGCTCGGCAAGCTTGCGCAGTGCCCCGACCTGCTCGGCGATGAAGGCGACCGCCTCCTCGACGCCGCCCTCCCCCGGTTCCTCGTGACGCGAGCCTCCAGCCGCGCGCGATGCGGCGCCCGCCCGTTTCTTTCCTGGCTTAGTCACCAGCCCCCACCCGAATCCATGCCCCGCAGAAACATTACGCCGACATCGGCCGCAACTCAAAGGTGGTGTTTTGCAACTTTCTCGATATGAAACTTTTCCCATCTGGATGGCTTTCAACACCCCTCGATTTGACAGCGAGGGCCTCACCACCCATGTTCGGGACGAAAGGGCCGACCCGAATCTCATCGAATTCGGCCCCAAATTTCCCCATAAGTTACTGGAACTACATGAATATCGTCATTGTGGAGTCGCCGGCGAAAGCCAAGACGATCAACAAGTATTTGGGCTCGTCCTACGAGGTTCTGGCCTCGTTTGGCCATGTCCGCGACTTGCCCGCGAAGAACGGCTCCGTCGATCCCGACGCCAATTTCAAGATGATCTGGGAGGTCGACCCCAAGGCGGCCGGCCGGCTCAACGACATTGCCAAGTCCCTCAAGAACGCCGATCGCCTGATTCTGGCCACCGACCCTGATCGCGAGGGCGAGGCCATCTCCTGGCACGTGCTGGAGGTCCTGAAAGAGAAGCGTGCGCTCAAGGACCACAAGATCGAGCGCGTGGTGTTCAACGCCATCACCAAGCAGGCGGTCACGGACGCCATGAAGCATCCGCGCCAGATCGATGGTGCGCTGGTCGACGCCTATATGGCGCGCCGCGCGCTGGACTATCTGGTCGGCTTCACCCTCTCCCCCGTGCTGTGGCGCAAGCTGCCGGGCGCCCGCTCGGCGGGCCGCGTGCAGTCGGTCGCGCTGCGGCTGGTCTGCGACCGCGAGCTCGAGATCGAAAAGTTCGTTGCGCGCGAATACTGGTCGCTGATCGCGACCCTGCTGACGCCGCGCGGCGACGCCTTTGAGGCACGTCTCGTCGGCGCCGACGGCAAGAAGATCCAGCGCCTCGACATCGGCACCGGCGCGGAAGCCGAGGACTTCAAGAAAGCGCTGGAAGCCGCCAGCTACGCCGTGACCGCGGTCGATGCCAAGCCGGCCCGGCGCAATCCGCAGGCGCCCTTCACGACCTCGACGCTGCAACAGGAAGCCAGCCGCAAATACGGCTTCGCGCCGGCGCACACCATGCGCATCGCGCAGCGGCTCTATGAGGGCATCGACATCGGCGGCGAGACCACCGGACTCATTACTTATATGCGGACCGACGGCGTGCAGATCGATCCGTCCGCGATCACCCAGGCACGCAAGGTGATCGGCGAGGATTACGGCAACGCCTATGTGCCGGAAGCGCCGCGCCAGTACCAGGCCAAGGCCAAGAACGCCCAGGAAGCCCACGAAGCGATCCGGCCGACCGACATGTCGCGCCGCCCCGACAGCATGAGCCGCAAGCTCGAGTCCGACCAGGCGAGACTCTATGAACTGATCTGGAAGCGCACCATCGCGAGCCAGATGGAATCGGCCGAGCTGGAACGCACCACGGTCGACATCACGGCGAAAGTTGGCGGCCGCACGCTGGACCTGCGCGCCACCGGCCAGGTCGTCAAGTTCGACGGCTTCCTCGCACTTTATCAGGAAGGCCGCGACGACGAGGAGGACGAGGACTCCCGCCGCCTGCCCGCGATGAGCCCCAGCGATGCGTTGAAGCGGCAGTCGCTGGCCGTCACCCAGCACTTCACCGAGCCGCCGCCGCGCTTCTCCGAAGCCTCGCTGGTCAAGCGCATGGAAGAGCTCGGGATCGGCCGGCCCTCGACCTATGCCTCGATCCTCCAGGTCCTCAAGGACCGCGGCTACGTCAAGCTCGAGAAGAAGCGCCTGCACGGCGAGGACAAGGGCCGCGTCGTGGTCGCTTTCCTCGAAAGCTTCTTTGCCCGCTACGTCGAATACGACTTCACCGCCAATCTGGAAGAGCAGCTCGACCGCATCTCCAACAACGAGATCTCCTGGCAGCAGGTGCTGAAGGATTTCTGGACCGGCTTCATCGGCGCGGTCGACGAGATCAAGGATCTGCGCGTGGCGCAGGTGCTCGACGTGCTCGACGACATGCTGGGCCAGCACATCTATCCGCCCCGCACCGATGGCGGCGACATCAGGCAATGTCCGAGCTGCGGCAACGGACGGCTCAATCTGAAGGCCGGCAAGTTCGGCGCCTTCGTCGGCTGCTCGAACTATCCGGAATGCCGCTATACCCGTCAGCTCGCCGCCGACGGCGAGGCCACGGCCGATCGTTCGCTCGGCCAGGACCCGGATACGGGTCGCGATGTCTGGGTCAAGGCCGGCCGTTTCGGGCCCTACATCCAGCTCGGCGAACAGAAGGATTATGCGGAGGGCGAGAAGCCGAAGCGAGCGGGCATTCCGAAGGGGACTTCCCCTGGAGATGTCGAACTCGAGCTTGCGCTCAAGCTGCTGTCGCTGCCGCGCGAGATCGGCAAGCATCCGGAAACCGGCGAGCCGATCACGGCAGGTCTCGGCCGCTTCGGCCCGTTCGTAAAACACGAGAAGACCTACGCGAGCCTGGAGGCCGGCGACGAAGTGTTCGACATCGGTATCAACCGCGCCGTGACGCTGATCGCGGAGAAGATCGCCAAGGGCCCGAGCCGCCGCTTCGGCGCCGATCCCGGCAAGGCGATCGGCGATCATCCCACCCTCGGCACCGTCACGGTGAAGGGCGGCCGCTACGGCGCCTATGTCACGGCGGGCGGCGTCAATGCGACGATCCCGAGCGACATCGAGAAAGATGCCATCACGCTGCCGCAGGCGATCGCGCTGATCGACGAGCGCGCGGCCAAGGGCGGCGGCAAGAAACCGAAGAAGGCGGCGAAGCCGGCCAAGGCCAAGAAGGCTGCGGCGAAGGCCGCCGACGGCGATGACGCCGCGCCAAAAACCAAAAAGCCGGCCGCGAAGAAGGCGGCCAAACCCAAATCCGAATCCACCAGCAAGGCGCGCGCCGCCGTGTCGTCGACGGCCAAAACGTCGCCGACCAAGGCAGCTGGCGCCAAAGCTCCGGCCAAGAAAAGTGCCGGCACCAAATAGAGGTTAAGTGAAACGCAAGAATGACCGTGGCTTTCCCGACAGGGCAGCCATCGTCGCCTTCATTAAGGCAAATCCTGGAAAGGTCGGAACCCGCGAAATTGCACGCGAGTTTGGCCTGAAGAACGCCGACCGCATCGAGCTCAAGCGCATGCTGCGCGAGCTCGCCGACGACGGGCTCGTCAAGAAAAAGCGCCATACGATTTCAGAGCCGGACAGCCTGCCGCCGACGCTGGTCGCCGACATCACCGGGCGCGACGCCGACGGCGAGCTGGTCGCCTCCCCGACCGAATGGGACGAGGTCGAAAGCGGCGAACCGCCAAAGATCCTCATCACAATGCCGCGCCGGCCCAAGCCCGGCACCGCGGCCGGCGTCGGCGATCGCGCGCTGCTGCGGGTCGAGCGCTCCGATGAGACCGAAGGCCCGGCCTATCGCGGCCACATCATCAAGGTCTTCGACAAGACCAAGAGCCGCATCCTCGGCGTCTTCCGCAGCCTGCCCGAAGGCGGCGGACGGATCATCCCCGTCGACAAGAAGTCCGCCGACCGCGAGCTGAACATCGCCCCGACCGAGACGCACGGCGCGCAGGACGGCGATCTCGTCAGCGTCGACATCATCCGCTCGCGCGGCTTTGGGCTGGCATCGGGCCGCGTCAAGGAGAAGCTCGGCTCGGTCAAGTCGGAGAAGGCGATCAGCCTGATCGCGATCTACGCGCACGACATCCCGCTGCAATTCCGCCCCGCGGCGGAGCGCGAGGCCGAAGCGGCGGAGCCGGCCACTTTGAAGGGGCGCGAGGACTGGCGCGACGTGCCGCTCGTCACCATCGATCCGCCGGATGCCAAGGATCACGACGACGCGGTGCACGCGCAGCCGGATCCTGATCCCAACAACAAGGGCGGCTTCATCGTCGATGTCGCCATCGCCGATGTGAGCTTCTACGTGCGGCCGGGCACCGCGCTCGACCGCGACGCGCTCGATCGCGGCAACTCGGTCTATTTCCCCGATCGCGTCGTGCCGATGCTGCCGGAGCGCATCTCCAACAATCTGTGCTCGCTGGTGCCGGGCGAGCCGCGCGGCGCGCTCGCAGTGCGGATGATCATCGGCCCCGACGGGCGGAAACGCTCGCACAGCTTCCATCGCATCCTGATGCGCTCCGCAGCCAAGTTGAACTATGCCCAGGCGCAGGCCGCGATCGACGGCCGGCCGGACGACACCACGGGCCCCCTGCTCGATCCGATCCTGCGGCCGCTCTATGCCGCCTATGCCTGCGTCAAGCGCGCACGCGACGAGCGCGATCCGCTCAACCTCGATCTGCCCGAGCGCAAGATCCTGTTGAAGAGCGACGGCACCGTCGACCGCGTCGTCGTCCCCGACAGGCTCGACGCGCACAAATTGATCGAGGAGTTCATGATCCTCGCCAATGTCGCGGCGGCCGAGATGCTCGAGAAGAAGTCGCTGCCGCTGATCTACCGCGTGCATGACGAGCCGACCCTGGAAAAGGTCCACGCGCTGGCGGAATTCCTGGAGACGCTGGACGTTCCGTTCGCGAAAGGCGGCGCGCTCCGCCCCGCTTTGTTCAACCGCGTACTGGCGCAGCTCGAAGGCCACGACCACTTTCCGCTCGTCAGCGAGGTCGTGCTGCGCGCCCAGGCGCAGGCCGAATACTCCTCGGAGAACTACGGTCATTTTGGCCTGAATTTGCGCCGCTACGCGCATTTCACCTCGCCGATTCGCCGCTATGCCGACCTTGTCGTGCACCGTGCGCTGGTTCGCGCGCTCGGCCTCGGCGAAGGCGCGCTGCCCGACACCGAGACGCCGGAAACGTTGAGCGAGGTCGCAGCCCACATCTCGGTCACCGAGCGGCGCGCGATGAAAGCGGAGCGCGAGACCGTCGACCGCCTGATCGCGCACCATCTCGCCGACCGCATCGGTTCGAGCTTCCAGGGCCGCGTCTCCGGCGTCACGCGCGCCGGCCTGTTCGTCAAGCTCGCCGAGACCGGCGCCGACGGCCTGATCCCGATCCGCTCCCTCGGCACGGAATATTTCAACTATGACGAGGGCCGCCATGCCCTGGTCGGCACGCGCAGCGGCACCATGCATCAGCTCGGTGACGTCGTTGACGTCCGCCTGATTGAAGCAGCCCCCATCGCAGGCGCGCTACGCTTCGAGCTGCTGTCGTCATCGTCCGGCGAGACCGCGCCGCGGGGCCGCAGGTCATCCGGTCCGCAGCGCCGCCCCTCGTTCAAGGCGCACCCCGGGCGCAGTCCCGACAAGAAGCGCAAGCCGGACAAGCCGAAGAAACCCGGCAAGGGCAAAAAGGCCAAGGGAAAAAGCAAGGGCAAGGGCCAGAAGGGCAAGGCATGGTGAGCGCAGCCCCGAAGATCTGGACCCGCGAGACCGGCCTCGTCGAGAAGCGTGACGTCTTTGCTGCGATGAGGCGCGGCTTTCGCGGCCGCTGCCCGCGCTGCGGCGAGGGAAAGCTGTTCCGCGCCTTCCTGAAGACCGCGGACAATTGCTCGGTCTGCGGCCTCGATTTCACGCCGCATCGCGCCGACGATTTGCCCGCCTATCTCGTCATCGTCATCGTCGGGCACATCGTGGTGCCGGCTATTCTGTGGATCGAGACCAACTACACCACGCCGGTCTGGATCAGCTTCGCGGCCTATCTGCCGTTCACCTTCGTCGCCTCGCTCGCCCTGCTGCAGCCGGTGAAGGGAGCCGTGGTCGGATTGCAATGGGCTCTGCGCATGCATGGCTTTGACGAGAACCCGACCGATGGTATTCCGCCGGTGTAAGCAAAATAAGCAAAAGTGGTTTGGGTGAGGACATGACGGGTACGGCGCAGGCGGAAAAGGCGAAGATCCACGAGGGCAAGGAAGCCGACCATCATCCCTATTTCCGCCCGCGGGATGCGGCGACACTGATCCTGGTCGATCGCAGCGGCACAACTCCAAAAGTCCTGGTCGGCAAGCGCCACGACAACGTGGTGTTCATGCCCGGAAAGTTCGTCTTCCCCGGCGGCCGTGTCGACAAGGACGATTATCGCGTGCCGTGCGCGGCGCCGGTCACCGCCGAGTTGGAAGCCAATCTCGCCAAGGGCAGTCCGAAGACGCCGGCCTCGCGCGCGAAGTCGCTCGCGGTTGCCGCGATCCGCGAGGCCTGCGAGGAAACGGGTCTCTGCCTGGGACGCAAAGCCGAGGGCAAGGCAAAACTGGAAGGCCCCTGGAAGCCGTTCGCCGATGCGGGCCTGTTGCCCGATCCCTCCAGCCTGTTCCTGATCGCGCGCGCGATCACTCCGCCCGGCCGCGTCAAGCGGTTCGACACGCGCTTCTTCACGGCGGACGCCTCCGCGATCGCCCATCGCGTCGACGGCGTGATCCATGCCGATGCCGAGCTGGTCGAACTGGTCTGGGTCGAGCTCGGCTCAAAGCCACTCGCCGACCTGCATCCGATGACGCGCAACGTGCTCAACGAGCTCGACGCGCGCCTTGCCACCGGCCCGCTCCGCCATGATGCGCCGGTGCCGTTCTTCCATTTCTACGGCGGCAAGATGCAGAAGGATATTTTGAGCTAAAGAGTATCCAAGCGAAGTGGAGACCGGTTCGCGTCTCGTGAAGCTCACGAAACAGGTGGTCGTCATGCCCGGGCTTGTCCCGGGCATCCACGTTCTTTGCGCCATGCGGTGAGGCGTGGATGGCCGGGACAAGCCCGGCCATGACGATGTGGAAGCTTGAGCGCCTGGCCCGATGGATGCTCACCTTCCGGGGTGCGAGCTCGGAATGACGCGAATGTGCTGAGCGGCCACTCAAAAACAAAATAATCTTCCCGCCTCCCCCGATGGCGGAGTTCCAGGGCATGCCTATGTCTTCCGGAACGACACCAAGAACGGACACCGGGCGATGGCACAACGGCAACTCAAGCTTGGCGCGTTCATGCGCCCGATCAGCATCCACACCGGCGCCTGGCGCTATCCCGGGGCCTGGCCGGACGCCAATTTCAACTTCGGCCACATCAAGACGCTGATCCAGAAGCTCGAGGCCGGCAAGTTCGACGCCTTCTTCATGGCCGATCACCTCGCCGTCTTGAACATGCCGGTCAATGCGCTCAAGCGCAGCCACACGGTCACCTCGTTCGAACCTTTCACGCTGTTGTCGGCGCTCTCCGCCGTCACCGAGCGGATCGGCCTGATCGCGACGGGCTCGACCACATTCGACGAGCCCTATCACGTCGCGCGGCGCTTCGCCTCGCTCGACCATCTCAGCGGCGGCCGTGCGGGCTGGAACATCGTCACCACATCGAACCCGGATGCGGCGCTGAATTTCGGTCTCGACGACCACATGGAGCACGCCGAGCGCTACAAGCGCGCCCGCGAGTTCTACGACGTCGTCACCGGCCTGTGGGATTCCTTCGCCGACGACGCCTTCGTGCGCGACGTCGAAAGCGGCGTGTTCGTCGATCCCGCCAAGATGCATGTGCTCGACCACCAAGGCAAATATTTGAAAGTGCGCGGTCCCCTCAACATCGCCCGGCCGGTCCAGGGCTGGCCGGTGATTGTGCAGGCTGGCGCCTCCGAGGACGGCCGGCAGCTCGCCGCCGAGACCGCGGAAGCCGTCTTCACCGGCGGCGGCAGCCTTGCCGACAGCCAAAAGCTTTATGCCGACGTCAAGGGCCGCATGGCGAAGATCGGCCGCGACCCTGAGCACCTCAAGATCCTGCCCGGCGCCTTCGTCGTGGTCGGCGACAGCGTCGACGAGGCCAGGGAGAAGCGCGCGCTGCTCGACAGCCGCGTGCACTACGACAGCGCCATCGCCTCGCTTTCGGTCGTTCTCGGCACCGATGCCTCCGGCTTCGATCCGGATGGACCGCTTCCCGAAATCCCCGAGACCAATGCCAGCAAGAGCGGCCGGCAGCGCATGGTCGACCTCGCCGCCCGCGACAAGCTCACCGTGCGCCAGCTCGCCCAGCGCGTCGGCGGCTATGGCGGGCTGTCCTTCGTCGGCACCGCCAAAACCATCGCCGACCAGATGGAGGAATGGCTGGTCGGGCGCGGCTCCGACGGCTTCAACATCATGTTCCCGTTCCTGCCCGCCGGCCTCGACGATTTCGTCGACAAGGTGGTCCCGGAGCTGCAGCGCCGCGGGATTTTCCGGAAAGAGTACGAAGGGCCCACTTTGAGAGAGAATCTGGGCCTGCCCCGGCCTAAAAACCGGTTCTTCGAGGCGTAATCGGGCCGATTTGAGTGGTTTCCGACCCCTAAAATCTTGACATCAAGCCGTTTCTGGCTAGGTTGCCGGCCAACGCGGGCCATTTGGCCGGCTCCAGATTCCCTTCATTCCTGAGGTTCTGAACATGGCCAAAGCGGTCACCATCAAGGTCAAGCTCGTGTCCTCGGCCGACACCGGCTTCTACTACGTCGCCAAGAAGAATTCGCGCACCATGACCGACAAGCTGGTCAAGAAGAAGTACGACCCCGTCGCGCGCAAGCACGTCGAATTCCGCGAAGCCAAGATCAAGTAAGCAAGATCGCGGAACGTAGAAGACTTTCGCGGGGCCCTTTCGGGCCCCGTTTCATTTTGCGCCCAGCCTCTCGGGTGCCGGACGCGCTGCGGCCGTTACCCGGCCATCCATCGTCGCTGCAACCACGGGCTCAGCCCGAGCACGCCGAGGTGACCAAGCGGCAGTTCGACGACGTTCTTCGTAGGCAGGTATCGACGCGCCCTCTCCGCTAACGCCTGGCTGCGGGCTCGCGGAACGAGACGGTCAAAACGTCCAACGACAATCCGGCTATCCCGGTGGACACTGTGGATCGAATCGATCGGGTTGAGATTCCTGAGCGCGATAGAGAAATCATTCCGCGAAAATCCCATGCGCACCGCATCGCGCTGGACCGTACGCGCAGCCGGGCTCGACCATATCATGAGGTCCCCCCTGTCAGCCGACGCGAAGCTCCAGAGCGGTACGCCGAGCGCTGCAGCGACAAGCGTCGCCGGAACTGTCCCCATGCTGTAGCCCACGACGGCCCGCGGCAGGTCATGCAAACGTGCACGCCGAACCGCAATGTCGACCATGTCGCCGATGCGAGCCGCACAGATCAGGGGATTTGGGCAGACCACATCGTCTGGCAGGCGGTAACAGGCGGCGAACGCGGAGTTCGGAATTAATCCGACCTTCTGCGCCAGCCCAAACCCCGTTCGCCACGGCAGGAAGTAGATCGGCCCTGTCCGGGCGCTGCCTTCCAGAATTGCGAACTGGTCCACCGGCCCGCGTTCACCGATAACTGACTTGTCGGTCCGCCGACGCTGTACGTGCGAGCGCTCCAATCTGCCAGATCGCCGAGAGCGCCACGACCACATAGATCACGCGGGATGCTGCCGACGATGTCGCGGTCTCTGCCGCGCCGTTGCCGAAGATGGCACTCACGAGATCAAAGTCGAAAAGTCCGACCAGGCCCCAGTTCACACCGCCGACGATAACCAGAAGCAAAGAGATGATGTTGACTGCGCGCATTATTGACCTCCGAGCTAAAAAACACGCGCAGTCAAAGCACCCGGCCAGCCACCGTTCCTGAGAACACCAACGCGCATTAACTTGGATCAAGCAAGAACCTGGATCAAAGGACCTGCTTCAGCGGTCTTGCCTCGGCCATTTTGTTCCTGCTGACGATGATCGCGGGTGGGCTGGATGTGATCATTCCCCACAATGCAGTGCTCGCGTTGTTCGGAACGCAACAGCGTTCGGCGGATTCGGTCTCGTCATTGCCGCCACTGTGCTCGTGATCTTCGACGCGTCCTACAGCCAGCGCCAGCTCGACACCGAATTGCTGGACGTGCCTGATCTTGCAAACAAGACCGGACAGAAGCCCGGCAAGGTTGCGCGTCAGCAGCCTCGGAATATCGCCAAGGTGCGCGACTGACCAGCTGACCTCAGATTGGCAAGCCCAAAAACCTCGCCGATCTGTTGGCCACGATGCCGGCTCTCGCGTGTCGACAGGAATATCCTCTCAACCCCCGGTTGCTCGCTGCTAAATGTATGTTACCGTGCACTTGCCGGGCAGAATGTCCGTCCCGGCTTTGGAAGGACATGGTCATGAGATTCTCATCAAGCCTTGTCGTGCCTTCAGCCGTCGCTGCCTTGTCAACAATCTTGCTGTGCGCGCCGGCAGCGTCGCAAATCCCAACCGGCTCCGCCGCCACGATTCCCCCTGTCACGGTCGACGCGCCGAAACAGGTGGCAAGGCCGCACGTGCTGGTGCGGGGCGCAAACACAATTGCGCCGCGTCGGACTGCGCCAACAGCTCAAACGTCAGCCGCGCGCACGCCTTCTTACGCGCCGGGTTCTGTGATGGGGAGAATTGCCAGCCTGGAGAAAGTCGCCAGCAGCTGCAACGGTGGCTGTGCATCGAGCTTTCCGAAAGGCAAGGAGCCTTGGATCGGATGTAGCGAGTCGGGCGGCCAACTAGACTACGGACCCTTCTCACCAACCTGCCGAGACACCATCACCCACACATCTTACCTGGGTTGCGTCGAAACAAAGACGTTCTTGGGCGAAGGCCGCAACAAGGCCCACTGGTTGTGCAGCAGCCTGGCCGCCGGCAACAGGTTTAAGGTCGCCGATCTCAAGCGGTCAGGACGCACGCGTTAGTTCATACCGCTGGCGTAGCGAACAACGAGCCGCCAGCCTGCCCAAAAGCTGGCGGCTTTTCTTTTCGCCTTGCTGCAGTACCGCTGCGCTCATTGCATCGAACTTGATCTCCCTCAACCTTGCTTGCCGTTCTTTCCCATAGCCTCAGTTTGGTTCCGCGCAAGCGGGGGAGGAACGATGCTCGTAAGAAAGCAACAAATTGTGCCTCAACGGCCAAGCTCGAGCGAATTGAATGCGCTCGCCGGGCACGCTGTGTTTTGCAGCGAATTCAAATATAGACGCGGCACCGAGATCTTCGGAGAGGCGGAGCCGATCCAATATCTTTACCAGGTCAAGAGCGGGGCGGTTCGAAGCTATAAATTGTTGGCCGACGGTCGGCGGCAGATTATGGCCTTTCATCTCCCCGGTGATATCTTCGGCGTCGAGAACGGTGCAGTTCACCGATTTACCGCCGAAGCGATTGTGGAAACGATTGTCCGCCTGACCGATCGCCAAAATGTCGCCGAGCAGGAGCGTGGCAGTGCGACCACGACCAACAACGTGCTCAGGCTCGTCACCGGCAGCCTTCAACATGCCGAAACTCACATGCTGTTACTCGGAAGGAAAACGGCAATCGAGAAGGTCGCGGCTTTCTTGATCGAGATGGACGTCCGCTTGACTGCGGCCGGAATTATGAGCCTCCCCATGAACCGTCGCGATATCGCCGACTATTTGGGGCTGACGCTGGAGACGGTGTCACGTGCTCTGTCACAACTCAGGGATCGTGACATTCTCAGCTTCATCGGGCAGTCCCAGCGACAAATCATATTGCGGGATCGAGCAAAATTGACCGAGTTCGATCAATGAGCGGAATTGATGCATTTGGCCCGGGACAGACCAAGTGTGACCCACCTCGCAGAGCGCCGTGACCGGTTTCAATATCTCCAGCGGGATCGTTGCATGAACCTGGTCCATTCCCGTGAAGAGCCATTTGCCGTTGCTGGATCCGCTGCGCTTCGCCGCCGCCCTCGGCGTCGCCATGTTTCACCAGATGTTCTGGTCCTGGGCTTGGACCTCGATCGGCGTCCCGGGTTTCGAGCGCACCGTCGCCGCCGATGTTCTCTACCCGTCCGCCGCGCCCTACACATGGTTCGGCTGGGTCGGCGTTGAAATCTTCTTTGTCATTTCCGGTTTCGTCATCGCGAATTCCGCGAGCACATCTTCGCCGGGCGAGTTTCTCCTTGGCCGCGCGCTCAGGATTTATCCGGCGGTCTGGGTTTGCGCCACCGCGACCTTCCTCGTTCTGCTCCTCTTCGGAAGCGGACCCGCATCCGAATTCATTCTGCCCTACATCCACGCCATGCTGATGGTCCCGAAGGGCGTCACAGGCCAATGGCTTGACGAGGTCTACTGGACGCTGGCCGCCGAGACGGCATTTTATGGTCTCGTGTTCTGCGCGATGCTCACGAAGAGGATCACCCTGCGGCACCTGGCCTGGGGGCTCACCATCTACAGCGCAATCTTCAATGCCGTCGCGCTGCTCGTGCTGTCTTGCACGACGCCGTCCGACTTGCCTTATCTGGTCATTCTAATGTTCCGGGTGCCGTGCGCGGCGTTCCTGCTGACGCATGGCTGCTTCTTTGCGCTGGGGATCTGGCTGTTCATCTCCGCGAACAGACAATTGACGGTGCTCGAACAGATCGCAATTGCCATCACGTGCCTTTCGGGCGCGGCGGAAATCTACTTCTTTGCCTCGTTTTTCTTGACGTCCATCCCCGCCATCGCGGATCAATCAGCCCTAGTGCCGATCATGGTGTGGGCGGCTGCGGTGCTCCTCATTGCCCTCGCCGCGAACCGGCACCGGCGCTCTGCGGGCAGAGCTTCTCCTGAAGCACCAGCCTATTTGAGAACGCTCGGACTGATCACCTATCCGCTCTATCTCACGCACAACGTCATTGGCACCGCGATCATTCGTGCCCTGGTCGATGCCGGCTGGGACGCCACCTCGGCCGTACGGGTCGCGCTGGGCATGCTTGTTCTGGTCTGCTGGTTCATTTGCGCGAAGGTCGAGCCCGCCGTCAGAGGCGCGCTGATGCAAACCCTTTCGTATTTCGGAAAGCTGCCGGAAAGGCAGCCGGCATCCCGCCGCCCGGCACTGGCGCAGGGGCTGCGACTGTACCCCGCACGTTCCCTCTCGCGTCCCGGACGCGCTGCAGCGTGAAACGCTGCTGCGCAGAGCCTGGACCCAGAAAGCGACACAGCACGCTGCAGAGACGTAGGTCCCGGCTCTGCAGCGCACCGCTGAAGAAGCGCTGCGCTGCGTCCGGCAAGGAAAGCACGAGCGAGGCGCGCTTCTGGAAGCGTCGCCTCCGCTGTGCGCGCATGAGACGATGTTGAGCCGTGCCGCACCAATGTCGGCTATGGGCCAACAGGCGACTTTCGCGAAAGCAGCCGCCTGCCGAGAGAGTCTTATAGCGACCGCACTTCAAAACCAAATCCTGCCGCCTCAATGGCGGCCAAGGTCTTGGCAAAGAACCACTCGGCTTCGTTTGGAATTGGAAACTTTAAAAACACTGAAATTATAATTGCGCGTCCTGCAAGCTCCGGACGTTTCGCGGTCATCTCACCGCATTCAATAAAGCGGAGATAGGCATTGAGCTTTTCTTGCAGGATAAAAAGGTGGGATTTGACGTCCTCCCACGGGAGGTGATCTGAAATTGTCAGGACGGCTCTGCCGGTGGGATCATCTATCCCGATAAAATCGACAACTTCGATTTTCTCAACGGTCATCTGGCTTAATCTTGCGCTGCTCGCCATTGACCTTGCCCGCGTTGCGCGATGTCCGCAATGGGTCACAAGCGGCATTCGGCCGGATGCACACGGTCGGTCGGCTATGGGCCAGAAACGGAAATCTGCCCTTCAGAAATACCTGCATGCTAGATCATAGCGCCGGACGTGAGGTGCGGGCTCCATCACTGCGACCTGAGCACGATCACCAACTTCCCCCACGAAGCGCCCGCAGGGCCGAACGACAACGTCGACTGGCGGTACCTTGTTCGCCTCCCATTGCTCAATTTCCATTTCGACAATGTCGTTCGAACACTCCCTCGACACGCCAAGTACGCGGCCTGAAAGGACCTTCGCTTCGGGACGGGGCTTATCGCATGTTGTAAACTGGTATTCTGCGCGGCACCTAACCGGAACGCATTGCTTGTCTTGTGCGGAAGCGAGTGGTTGAACAATCGCCATCAACGCAAGGAAGAGTGCGAGCGACACATGTCTCGGCATTCTGGCTCTTAGCTCCGCTTGTTCGATGCCGCTAGGTTCTGCGAACATAAGACATGATGGTCTCGGAGGGCAAAGGACCGCTCAGGGTCAAAATGCGAAGAACTCAGGTTGAGCAAATCTGGTCCGCTCGACCACGATGAGCGGACCTCCGACAGACCCGGCGCAACTTCGCAGTTGGGCCAATCTGCGGATTAGTTCCGCGAGTGGTCGCGGTACTGTTTCAGGCCGGCGGTGCCATTTCGTTTAGCGATACCTCGTTCGACGAAGTTTGCTGCATCCTCCGCCGACATGTCCTGACCGTAAAGCCTCCGCACCGCCGGGCTTAGCCGCTCGGCAAAGATGACGACCAGCACATTATTGCCGGTGACCTCCTGCTGTCCCATCTGTTCGGCGTGGGCCTCCGCGCGCTGCATTACGCGCTGAAACGCGGCCGTGGGGCGAGATCCACCTATGGATATGCCAGTTTCGACAACGATGGATCGCAAATCATTGTCAATATAGTCGGTCAGGCTTTTCTTGATCGCCATAAGATCGACACGGCAAGCCTGCATAACCTTTGAGGCGTTTGGATCATCGGTTAGCGCGAGCAGCAGATGCTCACACGTCGTGTACTGATGCTTTCGCGCGTCACCATGAGCAAGAGCGCGCTGCAACGTGCGTTCCAGTTCGCTGGAGAAACGAGACACTCGGGGTCTGATCCCTGCATCGATCGTTGCGGGTGATGGCGTTGTCGCTTCGGCCCGGGGCGTGCTGACCTCGCCTCGAATTGTAGCAGCAAGCGTGTTCCAGTCCGCAGCGCCAAACGCTTGGGCAATCAATTCAAGGCTTTGGCTATTGGTGATCTTCAGGCCGTGATCGCCGAGGAAGACCCGGGCCGTATGCGCCATGGTCTTTGCGTCGCGATAGTCGCGCATGATCTTTCATCCTTTGCTTGAACGAAGCCGAGGTGCCAGGCGCTTGCGTTGCTGACCCGTTCGTTCGGGCAAAGGGTTTAGAAAGATCGATGATACGTTCACCATCCCCAATTGGGGCGCAAGCGGCAGGTCGTATCTACCTCAAGTCATCATGATCTTGTTGCAAACTGCTGTCAATTGCTCCTGACGAGATGGATCGTGTCCGTCTGGGGTCGATCGCGTCGGTTCAGCCGCGTCTCGGCCATGTCTCGTCTAACCTCTAAAGCTGACTGGCCGGACTCCTTCGCGAGTGTCTCCTCCAGGCCAACTAGAGACATACTCCTTGAAGTTTCCACTCAATTTTGTCTCTACTAATGGGAGCCCTCGGGGATTTATATGTCGGAGCAGCAATATTCCCGTCGTGAGGCTGTTTCATCGCTGGCTGCTACAGTCGCCTGTGCATTGGCCGGCCCCATCTCCGCAGCCGCAGAACCAGCTTCCGCGGGCGAGACGCAAGACTGCGCCGGACCGATTTTCTCCACTACAGGTCCAAACGCCGAGCTGTACGGAGCCAAAGATGGTTATCCTCTTCCCGACATTATGGAGGCGCGGAGGCAAGGCGACCCTTGGGAGCCAAAATACCGTGTCGGCGCATTCACCCATATCGATAACATCTATCCAACACGGCTCATCAAGCGAGCTGTGAAGCCTTGGAAGTTCAAGTGCTCGAAGGCAGAAGTTTACTACAATTTTCAGGGAAGCAAGCTTTCGCCCCTCGACTACATGTCGCGCAATCCGGTCACTGGCCTGCTGATCGCGAAGGACGACCAGATTATCTTCGAGCGCTATCAGTACGCGCGAACTGATCAAGATCGGTTCGTATCCCAGTCCATGGTCAAGTCGATAACCGGACTGTTGATCGGGATCGCCATCTCGGAGGGCGCGATCAAGTCAGTCAATGATATCCCCGAAGGTTATGTGCCGGGCTTTATGGGCAGCGAGTACGGCAGGACGCCCATTCGCGATCTGCTGCACATGTCCTCAGGCGTGGATTTCGGTGAAACAAGAGACGGAGGACGTGACCTCAATCGCCTGTGGAACGGTATGGGGATCGCGTTCCCGGACACGAAATTGGGCACGATTAAGAGCATCGTGCAATTCAATCAGCGAATCGCCCCAGCGGGAACGAGATTTTACTACGCCAGCATTGAAGCCGACGTGCTCGGCATGGTGCTTCATAGTGCTGTTGATAAGTCAGCGTCTGACTATCTGCGCGAGAAAGTATGGGAGCCGATCGGCGCGGAAGCGGATGCCACTTGGTTGGTAGACGCAGAAGGATTTGAACTGGGACATTTCGGTTTCAATGCCGTTCTGCGCGATTACGCCCGGCTCGGGCGTTTGCTGGCGCATGATGGCGCATGGAATGGCAAGCAGATCGTTCCGACGCAATGGATGATCGATGCAACAACCGGTCGAGCTTCGGATGGCTATCTGCTACCGGGCGTGGCGACGAAAAGATTTGGTTACGGTTATCTTTTGTGGCTGTTTCCCGGTGAGAGGCGGCAGTTCGCGTTGTTAGGATTCAAAGGCCAGTATATTTGCGTTGACCCGACCTCCAAGATTGTCATGGTGCACACTGCAATTGAGGACCCGGTACATCGAGACGAGCCATGGGCCTTGTGGTCAGCAATGGTCGATCAGCTAGGCTGATAGTAGCTCGGAACAAACTCGGCATTGACCGCTTTGGGTCACAAGCGGTCCTCGGGCGGATGGGCACGGCAGGTCGGCTATGGGCCAATAGCGGAAATGGCTTTTGGCTTACACAGATGTCTAGTTAAGCGCGTGGTCCATCCGCGATGACGCACGCAGGCAATTATTCATTACTCGTCTTCGTTTGTCGCCTGCGCAACCGTCGCTCGATCACTTCGCCTAGTGGCGTATCCGGTGATTTGCGAAACGCCTTCAGCTTCTTCATTCGACCTTTGCGCAATGCTTGCGACTGGGCTTCATCGGCAACTTCGTCCGCAACGGCCCCCTGCGCAGCGATGAGGGCTTGTCTCACCGCCCGCCGCTCATCCTGATGCGAGAGCTGCTTGCTGCGCGGAATGTTCTTTCGACTGCTCTTCTGATTTTCGCCGTAGGTGTTTCGTCGGTCGTTTGTGTAGCTCAGTTGCTTCTTTTCCCGTGGAGTTTTGACCTTACTCACAGCTAGCCTCCGAGCTAGACCGGCGATGACGGGGCGGCCGCACGTCCTGCTCGTATTGATCGATAACCGCTCACGTCACCATCGACCAATAGCGGTACAATTTGGTGGTCGCCAGGTCCGCTCCGGCTCAGAAGCGGCCGATCACGACCAAGCAGCGCGCCGTCCGCTGTAAATTAGCGGGCGCTTACGAGCACCCTCCCTACGCCGTCCGCAACACCGGCGTCGGCGGCTGCGACGGCCGGATCAGCGCGAACGCCACCTGCACGATGCCGCCGGCCAGTCCCAGCGCGACGCCGATGCGCCAGGCCATCGTATATGAGCCGAGCGCGTCGTAGAGCACCCCTCCCCCATACGCGCCGAGGAAGCTGCCGATCTGGTGGCTCATGAAGGCGAGGCCCTGGATCATCGCCTGCCAGCGCAGGCCGAACATCTCGGCGACCGCGCCCGCGACCAGCGGGCCGACACCCATCCACAGGAAGCCCATGATCGCCCCGAACAGCAAGGTCGAGGCAGGCGTCGCCGGCAGCATGAAGTACCAGGCCAGCGCGAGTGAGCGGAAGATGTAGATGCCGCCGAGCAGCGCGAGCTTGTTCCAGCGCTGGCCGGCCCAGCCGAAGAACAGCGAGCCGAGCACGTTGAAGCCGCCGATCATGCCGAGCGTCTGCGCGCTCAGCATCGGATCGAGGCCGCAGATCGCGAGATAGGACGGCAGGTGCGTCGTGAGGAACACGAGTTGCATGCCGCAGACGAGATAGGCGCAGGTCATGACCACGAATGACGCGTTGCCGAACGCGGTCTTCGCCGCGATCATGGCCGTGGCATCGACGATCTCGTCAGTCGCGGGCTTCGGCAGCGGGACCGCGTCGACGCGCCCGGCATACCAGGCCGCCGGGATCATCAGCACCGACATCACCACGAAGCCGGCGAGCCCGACGCGCCAGCCGAAGCCCTCGTTGAGCATCTGCCCGATCGGCGCCGACAGGAGCGCGCCGAGCGAGCCAGCGCCGGAGACGATGCCAAGCACGGTGGAGCGCACCGTCGCGGGAACCGCGCGCGCCGCCACCGACATCGCGATCGCGGCCGCGGTGCAGGCCAGCGACGTCCCGATCAGCACGCCGGCGCCGATCATGATGGCGACGAGGCCGTTCGCGGTTGCCATCAGCACCAGGCCCGCGATGTACATGAACGAGCCTGCGATCATGATGGGACGGAAGCCGTAGCGCGTGGTCATCGCGCCCGCGAGCGGCTGGAGAAAGCCCCAGGCGAGATTTTGCACGGCCAGCGCCAGCGTGAAGTCGGAGATCGACAGATGAATGTCGTGGGTCAGCGGCTGCATGAAGATGCCGAGACTCTGCCGCAGCCCCATGCTCAGCGTCAGCATGATCGAGGCGCCGATCAGGATGGGCAAGGTCGGGCGCAGGACCTGCAACAGGGGCATTTTTGTCTCCCTCATCGGCGCGGCGGGGGCGCCGTCGTCTGCAATATCAGTTGATTTTGGTTACACAGACCTGTGTACTTAGGCTATGGTTAACGTGCGCTGTCAAGCGAACAAGGACATTCACCGCCGCATGGCTCCCCCGCCCGCCCCACAGACGATGAAAGAGCGGATCCTCGAGACCGCCGACAAGCTGTTCTATCTGCAGGGCATTCGTGCCATCGGCGTCGACACCATCGCGGCCGAGATCGGCATCTCCAAGCGCACGCTCTACAACCACTTCCCCTCCAAGGACGCACTGATCGCGGCCTATCTGGAGCGCCGTTTCGTGCAGCCCCGCCCCTCCGACAAACCCCCGGCCGAACAGATCCTCGCCACCTTCGATTCGCTGGAGCGCCGCTTCGCCGCAAAAGATTTTCGCGGCTGCCCGTTCGTGAATGCGGTCGCCGAGCTTGGCCCGGCCGACCGCGCCGTGAAGAAGATCGCAATCGCCTTCAAGGAAAGCCGCCGCATCTGGTTTCGTGACCGCCTCAACGAGCTCGGCGTTGCGAACGCGGAGGCGCTCGCAACGCAGCTCGTGCTGCTGGTCGACGGCTCGATCGCGCAGGACCTCGTCCGCGACGACCCCGCAATGGCCCGCGCCGCCAAGGAAGTGGCGACGGTGTTATTGCGGAATGCGGGGGTGGAGGTGGGCAATGAGGCTGCGGTGAAGGCAGGCAAGCGGCCGGCCCAGCATCCCTGAAGCAGCTGCAAGATCAGAACCCGATCGGCCGCCGCAAGAAGTCCGGGTAGGCGAGCACGCCCCCCAACGTCCAATCCAGCTGCCGTGCTTCACCTTTGATCTGTTGAAGGAAGTGAACTGAAAGGAACCATCGCCATTTCGGCGTAGTTGACCTTCTTTACACGGAGAAGGTCATGAATCGAAAAACGCTTCTTCTTACAGCCGCGCTGTCCTTCGCTGTTGCCGCTCCCGTCCTCGCACAAGGCGGAGGTGGTGGTGGTGGTGGTGGTGCCGGCGGTGGTGCGGCCGCGAGCGGCGGCGCGTCCGGATCATCCGCGAGCTCAGGCGCGGGCACTGGCACGTCTGGCGCCGCCAATGGAGGCCCCTCGGCGCCATCCGGCATGGGCACAAACGGAACCTCAACCGGCGCTCACACCAACAACTCTCCAACCAACCCGAACGTTCAGCCCCCGACGCCGAACGGCAACACCACGAGCACACCGGCCGCACCGGGCAGCTCAGGCACGAGCGGCACCGCGTCCGGGTCGACACAGACGGGCACGCAAAACGGGAGCGACAGGTCCGGCATCACGGCAACCAACGGTGCCAACAGCGACAACAGGGGCCAGATGAGCCCCGCCGAGCAAGCAAGGACGGGCATCAAGACGCTTCCGCAAGATCAAACTCCTGGAGCCGTCAGTGCGCCGGGCGTTGGCGTCGGTCATGCGGCGAACGGCTTGCCGATCGGTACGCCAGGTTCGGGGACGAGCAACGTCGATCAGAAGTAATCCGGACTTTGTCCATCTCCACAGGGCCCGCTACGGCGGGCCTTTCTGTGACGTGCTGAAGGGAGTGGAAGGCCAAGGGCTGCGAGGGGGAGACATGGGGTAAACTTGGCATCAGGCGGCCCTGCCGATACACTGGTTTCTTTTGGGGCGTGCCATGACCAAACTGTCGTCATTGCTATCATTTTCATTTCTGATCATCTGCACCCCGGTCTGGGCTGACGAGATGAACATCCAATTCACGTTTGGACCTCCGCGGCCCTGCACCACCGTCTTTCCAAATCCCGAAATCAAGATGAAAAGTGTTCCGCCCGGCACGCGCACGATCGTCGTCAAGTTTCGCAGAGAGAAGAACTACGAGATGGGGGGCCAGGAGATCCCATTTCCTTCAGATAACATCGTGAAGCCGGAGAGCTTACGAACCTGGGGCCCCTGCAATTCCGGCCTGCACACTTACGAAATCATCGCAAAGTCCAGCACCGGCGCGGCCCTGGCCAAGGCAGAATGGTCGGAGCCGTATCCTCCCTGACTTGAAGGGTGGACGCCCGCTTGTCCCGCCGTGGCATGCTGGATTCCCCGCTTGTGCGGGAATGACGGCGAAGTTTGTGGGATGTTCGGAATGCTACCAGCATGCTCCTGTTTTGCCCGACGAGTCAAACGGCATGCCGCCTGCTTCAGCCGTTTTGCCCCCCGCGTAAGCTATTGATTTAGCTGGCGCCGGCTACTGTGCATGGGGTTGTTTTCGCGTTTTTTTGCGCCGGCCTGTGCGAGCAGCCTCAGGCCGCGTGCGACACCACGCGATTGCGGCCGTCGTGCTTGGCGCGATAGAGCGCGGTGTCGGCGCGCTTGAGCACGTCGCCAACCGCCTCGCCCTTCTGCTCCAGCGTGGTCAGGCCGATCGAGATCGTGACCTCGATGCGCTTGGTGCCCTTGTGGATCGCAAAGGGCTCGCCGGCGATCGAGCGGCGCAGGCGCTCGGCGACCATGCCGGCGACGTGGAGATCGGTCTCGGGCATCACGATGACGAATTCCTCGCCGCCGTAGCGGCAGGCAAGGTCAATGCCGCGGATCGACTTGCGCACCCGCACGGCGAATTCGCGCAGCACGTCGTCGCCGGCGTCGTGGCCGTAATTGTCGTTGATCGATTTGAAGTAGTCGATGTCCAGGATCATCAGCGCCAGCGGCTTGCCGCGGGTCGCGGCCTGCTCGGCCAGCGTCGCGAGATGGCTCTCCATGTAGCGGCGATTGTGCAGCCCGGTGAGCGCGTCCGTGATCGCCATCTCGATCGAGTTCTGCACGTTGTCGCGCAGATGGTCGGTGTAGCGGCGGCGGCGGATCTGGGTGCGGGCACGCGCCAGCAGCTCGATCTTGTCGATGGGACGCAGCAGATAGTCGTTGACCCCGATTTCGAGCCCACGCAGCAGCCGCGTCGCGTTCTCGGGGTCGGCGATCGCCAGGATCGGCACATGCCGCGTGCGCTCCAGCGAGCGCGCCTGGCTGCACAGCCGCAAGCCGTCGAAATTGTTGAGGTCGAGCGAGACGATCAGCAGATCGTAATTGCCTTCGGCGGCGTGGAACAGCGCCTCCGTCGGGTTCGGCTCGACGTCGATGGTGTGCTCGGCGGCGAGGATCGTCGCCAGCCGCTCATAGGAGGACTGGCGGTCGTCGACCAGCAGGATGCGGCCGCCCTTGCCGGTGTCGGAGATTGCACTGCGCTCGGGCGCCTGCATGCCGATCTCGAGCGAGGTGATGGCGCGCATGCGCAGCTCGTCGGTCATCATCTTCAGCCGGGTCAGCGAGCGCACGCGCGCGATCAGCACGACGTCGGAGACGGGCTTTGTCAGGAAATCGTCGGCACCGGCCTCCAGCCCGCGGTTGCGGTCGGACGGGCTGTCGAGCGCGGTGACCATCACGACGGGAATGTGATGCGTGGCCGGATCGGTCTTGAGGCGGCGGCAGACCTCGAAACCGTCCATGTCCGGCATCATGACGTCAAGCAGGATGATATCGCATTCGGCGCGGGCGCAGATCGCCAGCGCCTCGGTGCCGTTCGCGGCGGTCATCACGTCGAAATATTCGGCGGACAGGCGGGCTTCGAGCAGCTTGACGTTGGCAGGGACGTCGTCGACGACGAGGATACGCGCGGACACTGTGAACTCACTTCCTATCCGATGAAACGTCGGACCGTCTCAATGAATTTGCCGACCGAGATCGGCTTGGACAAATAGGCCTCGCAGCCGCCCTCGCGGATGCGCTCTTCGTCGCCCTTCATCGCGAACGCCGTGACGGCGACGACGGGAATACTGCGCAGCTCCGGATCGTCCTTGATCCAGCGCGTCACCTCCAGGCCCGAGACCTGCGGCAATTGGATGTCCATCAGCACGAGGTCGGGCCGCATCTTGCGAACGAGGTCGAGCGCCTCGTAGCCGTTGCTGGTGCCGGTGGTCTGGTAGCCGTGCGCCTCCAACAGGTCGCGGAAGAGCTTCATGTTGAGCTCGTTGTCTTCCACGATCAGGACGGTCTTAGCCATCCCGCCCTCCTGATTGGTCCGCAGACCGATGCATGTGACGCCTCAGGCGCCGGTCGCCGGCGCTTCGAAAACTGGATTCAAACTAGCCTCGAATTCGCTTGAGTTTCGTTAAACCCGAGGGCCGACTTTCCGCGATGTGGTTTCCAGTTGCTTGTCGGGGGTCGCAAGACTCAGGAACGAGACTCGGGCATGGTGGCCCCAAAGTAGACACCGAAAGTTAACGGAAAGGCAAACCGGCCACGTGAAAAAGCCTGTTCACAACCCCCGCGAAGTCGCTGAAATCGTTGCGCTTCAGGCGCTGTCTTTCGTCGCGGCCGAACCCGAGCGGCTGGGCCTGTTCCTGGCCGAGACAGGGGTCGGCCCCGAGATGCTGCGCAATGCCGCCTCGGACCCCAATTTCCTGCTCAGCGTGCTCGATTTCGTGATGCGCGATGACGCCACGGTGAAGGCCTTTGCCTCGTCCGCGGAACTGCATCCGACCAACGTTGCCGCAGCGCGGCAGGTGCTCGGCGACGCGCTCGGCGACCCCAATTGGGAGCGCGACGTGCCGTGACCTCCCTGGAGACGGCCGGGCCCCGCTGCTTCTGCCGGGATTGTTCGGCCGATCTGGATATCGGCGTGCGGCGCTGTTCCGCCTGCGGTTCCCCCCGCCTCGCCCGCCACCGCGCGCTCGCAAGCCTGACCATCGCCCATATCGACTGCGACGCCTTCTACGCGACCGTCGAGAAGCGCGACAATCCTGATATCGCCGACAAGCCCGTCATCATCGGCGGGGGCAAGCGCGGCGTGGTGTCGGCCGCCTGCTATATCGCGCGCACCTACGGCGTGCGCTCGGCCATGCCGATGTACAAGGCGCTGGAAGCCTGCCCGCACGCGGCCGTGATCCCGCCGGACATGGCGAAATATGTCCGGGTCGGGCGCGAGGTGCGCCAAGCCATGCAGGCGCTGACGCCGCTGGTCGAGCCCCTCTCGATCGACGAGGCTTTCCTCGACCTCTCCGGCACCGAGCGGGTGCACGGCATGATCCCGGCCAAGGTGCTGGCGCGGTTCGCGCGCAACATCGAGCGCGACATCGGCATCACCGTTTCGGTCGGCCTCTCCTGCAACAAGTTCCTGGCCAAGATCGCCTCCGACCTCGACAAGCCGCGCGGGTTTGCCGCGCTCGACCAGGAGGAAGCGCGCGCGATGCTGGCGGACAAGCCGGTCGGTTTCATCTTCGGCGTTGGCCCCGCGACGCAGGAGCGTCTGGTGCAACGCGGCTTCCGCATCATCGCCGACCTGCAGAAGGCCGACGAGATCGAGATGATGCGGCAGTTTCCGAGTGACGGCCGCAGGCTGTGGCGGCTGGCGCGCGGCATCGACGACCGCCGTGTCGAGCCTGATCGGGGCGCAAAGACGATTTCGAGCGAGACGACGTTCGAGACCGACATCCGCGACTTCGCGACGCTGGAGAAGATTTTGTGGCGGCTCTGCGAGAAGACGTCGTCTCGCCTCAAGAGCAGCGAGCTCGCCGGCTCGACCGTCACGCTGAAGCTGAAGACCGCCGATTTCCGCCAACGCACGCGCTCGCAGTCGATTATGGCCCCGACGCAGCTTGCCGCGAAGATCTTCTCGATCTGCCGCGAGATGCTGGCGAAAGAGATCGACGGCACCGCCTTCCGCCTGATGGGCGCCGGCGTCAGCGCCCTTCGCGAGGGTTCAGTCGCCGATGACACCGACATGCTCGACCGCCGCGCCGCCCACGCCGAGCGCGCGGTGGACAGCTTGCGCAAGAAATTCGGCAGCGCCGCAGTGATCCGCGGCATCGCATATGAGGGGCCGGAAAAGGCCCAGGAGTGATGACAGGCGAACGCGACCTCAATGCACTGCTGAGAGACATGAAGCCGGATCGGCGGCCGGGCATTTTCGTGTTCTGCACGATCCCGACAGATCAGTTGATTCCCGCGGCGCTCAGCCCCTTGCTGACGTTCCGCGAGCAGGAAGGAACGACGCTGGTGATCCCTCGCGAACAGGCCGAAGCGGCGGGGCTATGCTACGCATTTGCATCGAGCCTGATCACCCTGACGGTTCACTCCGCACTCGATGCGGTGGGCTTTCTGGCGACGATCACGGCACGCCTCGCCACAGCCGGCATCAGCGTGAACGCCGTTTCGGCGTTCCACCACGATCATCTGTTTGTGCCGGCTGACAGGGCGGACGACGCGATGGCTGTCCTGCAAGAGATGTCCAAGGCGACGCACTCGTAGCCCGGATGGAGCGCAGCGTAATCCGGGGCCTTGTATCCGCGGGCACAGCATCCCCGCTTGGGCGGG
>NZ_JBVVPR010000022.1:0-76440 GCF_055811835.1 Bradyrhizobium sp. WSM4874 | reverse complement strand
TTTTTTTGTGCGGGTTTACTGGGGGTACTACGCTTTGGGTTTCTTCAATTTTTTGTCAATGGCCACGAACTCTTTGCCGGTTTGGCGCGCCGCGCAATCCGGGACAGTGCATCTGCGGACACAGCTTCCCGGATTGCGCTGCGCTCCATCCGGGCTACGGGAAAGACCTCAATCCGCGACCGCGACCGCTTCGATCTCGATCATCCATTCCGGCGCGGCGAGCGCCGAGACGCCGACGAGCGTGCTGGCCGGCGGCTCCATGCCTTCGAAGAAGGCCGACCGGGCCTTGCCGATGATCGGTCGCAGCTCCGGCTTGTAGTTCACGACGAAGGTCGTGATCTTCACGATATTAGAGTAGCTCGCGCCGGCTGCTTTCAGCGCATGCCCGAGATTCTGCATCACCTGCGTGGTCTGCGCGGCCAGATCGCCCTCGCCGACAATCCGCCCTTCCTCGTCCACTGACACCTGGCCGGAGATGTAGATCGTCCGCGCACCGGTGGCGGTGACGACATGCGAATAGGCGGGATTGTGATGCAGGCCGCTGGGGCGGAGATGATCGAGCTTGGGCATGTCTGGCCTCCCGGACGTTTGTGGTTGGAAGGGAGCGTAGCCAGAGACCGCGTTGCAGACCAGCCCTCAATTGCAGGGCTTGCTGTCCTTCGCGTCGAACTTGCCCATCGCGCCCGAAATCACAAAATCGTTGTAATCGAGCACAAGCTGGCGCGAGACGCCGTTCTCGTAGAGCTCAAACGCCATCGCGTAGACCGGCGTCTGCTCGCCTTCCTTCCGCTGGGCCTCGCGGTCGAAATAGCTCACGGTGACTGGCCAGCGCTTGAGCGACTTCATGTGCTCGTCGGACGTTGAGGGATCGGGCGAGCCTTCGCGCTCAGCGGGGATCGGCTGGCCGATCACGGTCAGCGTGTTGTAGACCTTCTGGCCATCGTCGGAGCCGTCATAGACGGAGAGCTCGAGCAGCGACTTGCCGTCCTTGGCAGCGGCAATGATGCGCTGGATCTGTTCGGTCGGGAATACGATTTTGCCGTCGAGCGTAAAGCTCTTCGGCGCCGGCAGCTTCAGCTTGACGTTAATGTGGTCGCCGTCGCGCTCTGCCGAGCCGTCGACCCGGCCGGCATCCGCCTCGTTCATCCGCGTCTCGATCTTGAAGCGGTAGCTTTTACCGCCGGCGTCCTCCCAGGAGTTGGAGCGGAGGTCGCTCAGCGTGACCTTGCCCTCGCCGCTGTCCAGCTCGGAGACCTGGCGGAATTCGGAGGTGTAGCCCTCGCACGAACTTCCCGTGAAATTGTAGAGGATGCGGCCGCGCGCGCTGTTGATCGAATTGGAGCGCGATTTCACCAGGCTCAAATCATAGAGCGCCTGATGCGCGAGGAACGGACCATTCGCGGCCAGCGCCCCGCCTCCGGGGCCGAGAGCGGCCGCCGCGAGCGCCGTCACACCGAGCGAAGTCCGGAAAAGGTGCAGCATGTCTGGTCCCTTGGGGAAAGCGCAGATTCGACATTTTAATGACCGTTCCATTGCGTCGCAACTGAGGCCGTTTCACGTAAAGTTGCGGCCCCTGGGTTGAACCTTCTGCCCCGCCTCAACAAATTGCCACCCCCGAGGGTTGCTTGCATGTGGCGGCACGATGGGCGAAACAGGGCTCGCCCGCGCTGCAACAGATGCGCCCGGGCGGATGGATTTTTGGACAACGAGGGTCGGACATGGCGGGCACGGTCGAGCTGAAGCTGGCGGAACAGGGCATCAAGCTACACGAGGCCCCCACCCCGGTAGCCAATTACGTGCCGTTTGTGCGCACCGGTAATCTGCTGTTCGTCTCGGGCCAGGTTTGCTTCGATCCCGCCGGCAAGCTGATCGCCAAGGGCAAGCTCGGCGCCGGCGTGACCATCGAAGAGGGCGCCGCAGCCGCCCGCGGCTGCGCCGTCAACCTGCTGGCCCAGGTCAAGGCGGCGCTCGGCGACCTCGACAAGGTCGTGCGCGTGGTGCGCCTCGGCGGCTTCATCAACTCGGCGCCGGACTTCCTGGACGGGCCGAAGGTCCTCAACGGCGCCTCCGACCTGATGGTCGCTGCCTTCGGTGACAAGGGCCGTCATGCCCGCACCACCGTCGGCGTCGCCTCCCTGCCCGCAGATGCGGCGGTCGAGGTCGAAGGCGTGTTCGAGGTCGCCTGAGGCGAATGCGCGCTCCTGATTGGCTGACAGCCCGCCCCGTCGCCCATCGCGGCCTGCACGACATTGCCCGCGGCATCGTCGAGAACATGCCGGGCGCGGTACAGGCCGCGATTGCGGGCAATTTCTCGATCGAGGTCGACATCCAGCTCTCCGCCGACGGCGAGGCCATGGTGCATCACGATCATGCGCTCGGCCGCCTCACCGAAACCACCGGGCCGCTGGTCGACAAGACCGCCGCTGAGCTGAAGGCGCTCACCTTCAAGGACACGGCCGAGCGGATGATGTCGCTCAGCGATCTCTGCGGCCTGGTCGCCGGCCGCGTGCCGCTGGTGATCGAGGTCAAGAGCCATTTTGACGGCGACCGCAAGCTGGTGAAGCGGATGGCCGAGGTGCTGGCATCCTATGACGGCCCCGCCGTCGGCATGTCATTCGATCCGGACCAGGTGCTGGCGCTGCGCGAGCTGTTGCCCTCCCGCCCCCGCGGCATCGTCGCGCAGCGGAGCTATGAGGACGAATACTGGGCTTACCTGACCCAGCAGCAGCGCGACAGCATGCTGTACCTGCGCCACGGCTTCCAGACCCAGCCGGATTTCGTCGCCTTCAGGGTCGACGACCTGCCCGCCCCCGCCCCCTGGATCGCCCGCAATGTGTTCGGCTGCGCTCTGCTCGGCTGGACCGTGCGTACGACCGAGCAACGGACGCGGGTCACACAATATGCGGATCAGATGATCTTCGAGGGCTTCGTACCGTAGGCTTGATGTTCCCCACTCTTGAAGTCGCTGCTGCAATGCACGATCTTGGGCATGATGGCACCATCCGAAATCACCCTTGAGGCCGTACCTTCCATTGGCGAAGTATCGCCGGACGACTGGGACGCCTGCGCCAATCCCGGCAAGTCCTGTAACGGGCATGGCAAGGGAACCTCATCCGGGCTTCCAGGCGATTCCCTCGGCCTCTCAAAGCCTGCCTATAACCCTTTCGTCTCCCACGCGTTTTTATCCGCCGTTGAGAAATCGGGTTCGGCAACGATCCGCACCGGCTGGGGGCCGCGGCACCTCGTGGCCAAGATCGACGGCCGCGTCGCCGGCGTCGTGCCCTGCTATCTGAAATCGCACTCGCAAGGCGAATATGTCTTCGACCGCGGCTGGGCGGACGCCTACGAGCGCGCCGGCGGGCGTTACTATCCGAAGCTGCAGGTTTCAGTTCCCTTCACGCCGGCGACGGGACCGCGGCTGCTGGTCCGCGACGGCGTTGACCACGCGCGCATCATGGAGGCCCTGGCGGGTGGGCTGGTGGCGCTGTGCGGCGTCAGCAAGGCTTCCTCGGTGCACGTCACTTTCGCGCGCGAGGCGGAGTGGAAGCTGCTCGCCGAGCACGGCTTCCTCCAGCGCACCGACCAGCAGTTCCATTGGCACAACGAGGGCTTTGCGAGTTTCGACGATTTCCTGGCGACGCTGAACTCCCGCCACCGCAAATCGATCAAGCGCGAGCGGCGCGATGCGCTGGCTGCCGGGATCACCATCCACTGCCTCACGGGCAAGGACATCACCGAAGACGCATGGGATGCGTTTTTCATGTTCTACATGGAGACCGGCTCGCGCAAATGGGGCCGGCCATATCTGACGCGGGAATTCTTTTCGCTGATCGGCGAGACCATGAGCCAGGACGTGCTGCTGGTCATGGCACGCCGCAACGATCGCTGGATCGCGGGCGCGATCAACTTCATCGGTTCGGACACGCTGTTCGGCCGCAACTGGGGTGCGGTCGAGCATCATCCCTTCCTGCATTTCGAGGTCTGCTATTATCAGGCGATCGACTTCGCCATCCAACGCGGCCTGGGGAATGTCGAAGCGGGCGCGCAGGGCGAGCACAAGATCGCACGCGGCTACCTGCCGCGGACCACCCACTCCGCTCATTTCATCGCCGATCCGGGCTTGCGCCGCGCCATCGACGATTACCTCAAGCGCGAGCGCGCCTATGTTGCGGAAGCCGGACGGGAGCTGGCCGAGCTCGGCCCGTTCCGCAAAGGCGCCGACGAGGCGCCTTGACGGTTCGTTGCGGCTGGTGACAGTAAGCGCAAAATTCTAGGGAGCCGCCGCCATGACAGCCTACGACCCCAACAACATCTTCGCGAAGATCCTGCGCGGCGAGTTCTCCTGCCACAAGGTTTACGAGGATGAGCACGTGCTCGCGTTCCTCGACATCATGCCGCGGGTACCGGGCCACACGCTGGTGATTCCAAAAGCTCCTGCCCGCAACATCCTCGACATCAAGCCCGATGACTACGCCCATGTCGCCCGCGGCGCGCATAAGATCGCTGCCGCAGCGATGACGGCGTTCAGGGCTGACGGCATCACCGTGCAGCAGTTCAACGAGGCGGCCGGCGGACAGGTGGTGTTTCATCTCCACATGCATGTGATGCCGCGCCACGACGGCGTGGCGATGCTTCCGCCCGCCAGCCGCAAGGAAGACGTCAAGGTGCTGGAAGAGAACGCGACCAAGCTGATCGCAGCGTTGAAGGCGGGCTGACGCTCTCCACCCGTCATTGCGAGCGCAGCGAAGCAATCCAGACTGCCTCCGCGGCTACAGTCTGGATTGCTTCGTCGCAAGAGCTCCTCGCAATGACGGTGGGGCGGAGCGCGCCCCTTACTCCGTCTGGAAATCCCCCGGCTGCGGAGCAGCCAGCGGCGTGAACTCGCAACGATCTGGTTTGATGTCGATCAGCGGCGTGTTGTCGAGGCAATCGAGCCCGCGCACCAGAATCGCGTTGCCCTCAATGCCGACCAGCTTCACGATCGAGGTGCCGATCGGATTGGGGCGCACCGGCGAGCGCAGAGAAAACGTGCCGCGGGTCTTCTCGTTGTTCTTCGGGCTTTGCAGGACAATGTCGCGGCGCGACTTGTCGAGCCAGTAGAGCACTTCGAGATTGCTGTAGAAATCGACACCCTTGATCGCCGGCACGAACGGCTCGAAGATCTCGAGGCGGCATATCGGGCCGTCTGTCCGGCCCTGGCGCGGGGTCTCCATCCGCGAGCTCCAGGGCGTGCGGATGCGGCCGATGAAGACGAGGCCGGCATCCTGCGTCGGCGGCAGCTCGATAGAGACTTCACCCTCGCGGAGCTCGTTTTCGCGAACCATATTTCCAATTCCCTGCTGTTCGCCGGCGGTTTTAGCCCAACCACCACTTGCCGGCCAGCATGAAGACTTCACCCGCGACCACGCCCGCGAAGATCGAGCGGCGGGTCAATAGGAAGACGACGAGGCCGGCGCCGACCGCACCGTAGCGTAAGGCATCCGGCACACTCGCAAGCGCCCCGGGCGGCTCCACCACGATCTGGGCGATGACGCCGGCCAGGATCGCGGTGGCGACCGCCCGCACCCAGACCAGAAGCTCGGAGCCCTCGTCGATGCCGCCCCCGAACCACAGGCCCAGCATGCGCCATATCTGGTTGGGAACAACGCCGGCGACGAACAGCACCGCCAGCGCGTGCCAGTCGCCAATGAGTTGCGCAAAGCTCATGCGCGCACCTCCCGCCACCAATGCACGCCATAGGCGATCGTGCCAGCCACGAGGCCGCTGACGAGAATGTCGAGGCCGGAGTTCATCTTCGCGGCCAGTGGATAGAGCAGGATCCCGAGCGTCAGCGCGACGACGTCGGCGACCTCACGGCTGTTGCGTGCGGTCGAGAACAGGAACGACAACGGCGTCAGCAAAAGGATCGCCGCGCCAAGCGTCTGGGTCAGGTTGGCGGCGAGGAAATAGCCGACCGTGTTGGCGGTGAGACACACCGAGACAAGACCGAAGCCAAGTCCGTTGACGAAGGCGATCCGGCGTTCACGCGGCACCTGCGGCAGGAAGCGATGGCATTCGACCCACAGTGTCACCGCGGTGAGATGCGCCGCAAAAAACAGCTCGCGCCGTTTCGTCGTGGGCGTGCGCATCAGCGGCAGCACCGAAACCACCATCGGAAACAGCCGGATCGCACTGACGGTGACCGCGATCGCGGACTGGACGATTGTTGCACCGGAGCCAAGCGTGGTGATCAGGATGATCTGCGCCGGACCTGCCCAGACGAACAGCGTCGAGCAGAGCGCCCATAGCAGGCTGAAATGGGTATCGTGCGCGAGCGCGCCAATGCCGAGATAGGTCGCGAACAGGACCAGTGTGAGGATCGTCTGCGTGATCGAGCGCAGCCCCCACGCAAAGGCGCGCCACGGACTTTGCCATTGAGGTGAATCGAGCGGAGGAAGCGCCACGGGAGTCTTGGCCGGGAGGAATCGTGCCCCATAACGGGCAATACAGCGGTTCGCGTCAAGAAAGCGTGCGGCGGGGCTGGCATGCACCGTCAACGTTGCCTAGCGCCAGGCGATGCCCGGAGAGATCACATCGAACAAGCCGGTCCACACCATGATCGCACACGGGCCCAATGAGCCTGCCAAGGATAGCCGTTCAAAAGCATGAATGGACGCCCGCCTGGTCACGATGAAATATGCGAGAGCGATGGCGATCAATGGCAGCTTGAAAGTGTACAACAGCGTAAGCGGCACCGACTGGACAATCAGTTTGGCGACGGGCAGATCAAAAAACTTGATGTCGACAACGCTGGAGCCGATCCAGGCAACGAGAGTGACCGCCAACAGCGCCAAAACGGCGGTCATTCTTATCTGGTACCGGTGGCAGATGAGCCAGAACGCCAACGAGTTCCAGCCGAGGCAGATGACGACCTTGCTCACCCCGACGGTTCCGCTGATCGGATGCCCTTCCAGCTTCGCAGCCCACAATAGAGCGTTGGAGAAGTCTGCATTCAAGGCAAGCCAGAGCACTAGGCTCGCCACACAAGCGCACGCCAGAGCAATTCTTTGGACCGTTCCGGCGGAATCTGCGGGTGTTGCGTCGCCGATCACCTGCATCAGGTTCCGAAGCTCCACTCTCCGCGGGTCTGTTCGCGCGTCGATTGTCCTTTCACACGGTTGCATCCAACGCGCAAGATCAAGCAATGCTTGACCTCGCTCCTCACCACGGAGCAGCTCCAGCTCTCTCCTACCCGCTCACACCGCGGTTCTTCAGCACGAAGCATGCCCCGCCAGCCTTGCGTATGCGACCGCAGAGTTCATCCGCCTCGCTCCGAGTATCGGCACCGATGCGCACCTGGTAAAAGGCGCGCGTGCCGCGGCTGCGCATCACCGAGCTGAGCAGGCTCGGATCACGTTCGCCGATCACGGCGCTCAGCCGCGTGACCGCGCGGGAATACATCGCCAGCGCCCGGTTGCGGTCAAAGCCCGCGGCGAGCTGCACGCCCCAGATCTTAGCGGCCGCGAGCTCCACATGCTGCTCGAGCTCGGCGACGAAGGCATTCGGCGCGCGCTTCAAAAGCGCCATCAGATCGCGGCAGCTCGTCGGCGGCGCGCTGGGCGGCCCCTTGCCGGTCGCGCCTGCCTTGGCCCAGGCATCAACGCTCGTACCAGTGATGGCAAAAACGTAATTGCGGGTCTGCTCCGGCATGCCGCCGGTGCCGGCGAGCCATTCCTGCACCCGGCGCGGCCCGGCATTGTAGGCAGCCGCCGCCAGGCCGAGATTACCGAACTGGTTGCGCAGCTCGTTCAAAAATTCGGCCGATCTCGGCAGCGCCTGCACCGGATTGAACGGATTGAGCAGCCCGCGCTCGCTCGCGGTGCCCGGCATGAATTGCGCGATCCCCTGCGCCCGCTCGCCGCTGCGCGTCACCGGGCCAACCGCATCGCTCTGAAAGCGGCTCTCCTGCCAGATCACGCGGGCGAAGAACTCCAGCGGCAGATTGGCATCGCGCGCCGCGGCCTCGATAATCAGGCAGATCGACTCCCGCGTGTCGCTCTCGCGCGCATCGGCGGGCTTCGCCGGCGGCGTCGCAAGCTCTTCGACGCTGGGGACGGCGACATCGGTCTTGGCGGGCGAACTGTCCCACGCCGCAGCCTGTGTCGCCGAGACAAGCAGCGCGGGGATGATGCACATCGCAATCTGCACCCATCCTTTGCAGGCATGGCGGTGGCGCGCCTCGGCGCGGCATGCGACAGTGCGATCAACAATGTTGTGGCATCGTGCCATGGTTCGACGAGTCGCCAATATATGCTGCCTGACCTGCTTCTCCCAATGCGTTACCCCGCCAAACGGATCCGCGCGATCCTTGCCCTCGCCGCGCTCATCCTGAGCGTCGCGCCAGCCGCCGCGCAGGTGACGTCTCAAGTCGCGTCTCAAGTTACATCCCAGGTCACCTGGCGGATGACCACGGAATACCCCGAGAATAACATCTCCGGGATTGGACTCACGACCTTCGCCAGCCGCGTCTCCGACCGTACCCACGGTTTCGTGACCGTGACGAACGCCTTCGACAACCAGCTCAAAATCAACTCGGGCGAGATGCCGCGCGCGGCGCTGGACGGCCGGATCGCGGGCGGCGATGCCTTCGCGGGCGCGCTCTCGGGCCTCGACCCCGTGCTCGGATTGTCCACCCTGCCCTTCCTGGTGCAATCGGTCGATCTCGCCCGCGCCACCAATCTGCGGGCGCGTCCGCTCTATGAGAAGGCGCTCGCGGCGCGCGGCCTCAAGCTGCTCTATGTGACGATCTGGCCCGCCACGGGCCTGTGGTCGGAGCGGTCGCTCGAAAATGCCGATGACCTGCCGAAACTGAACTTGCGAACCTACGATGCCAATTCCACCGAGGTCATGCGCGCGGCCGGCGCAAACGCGCAATTCCTGCCGATGGACGCGGCGCTCGCCGGACTGAAGGAGCACCGGCTGAATGCCTTCCTCACCTCCGGCGACGGCGGCGCGGGGCGCAAATTGAGGGACTTCCTGCCGCATTTCACGGCCATCAACTACGCGATGCCAATCTCGATCGCCTTCGTCCGCAGCGATGCCTTTGCCGAACTGTCCGAGCCGATGCAGCGCGAGGTGCTGGCCGCGGCGGCCGAGACAGAACAGAGCCAGCTCGCACTACTGACCCACCGCACCATCGAGAACTATGCGCGCATGCGCGACAATGGCGTCCATATCGCCGAGCCGGCGCCTGCGTTCCTTGTCACGGAGCTGCGGAAGGCAGCAAAGGACGCGATCGCCGCCTGGGAAACCCGGGCAGGCGCGGAGGCGACCGCCATCGTCGAATGGGCGAGACAGCAATGAGGGAGCGCTAGCGGCATCAGCAATGAACGCTCCGCCGGTGTCGCTGCCTACTGCCTTAGTTTTTGACCGGAACCGAGATTTCGCCCCGGATGGCGCGGTCGAGGGCATCGATCAGCGCCTGGATCTCGATAAACTTGTTGCGCGCGCGCTCGGCGGTGTCGCGCACAAAGGGAGCGGCCAGCACTTTCGCATGCGCGTCCCTGTCCTCGATCATGCGATCACGGGCCTTCTTCAGAGTTTCAAGTCGCTCGCTCATCCGGCCTCTCCTGAAAAAATTCGTCTCGATCTCTCGTTCGGACTCGCCGATGAACGAGAACGCGGCGAACGAGCAACCCTCAACAGCCGCGGCAGATGTTCTTCAGCTTCGCTGCCGTTCTGGCCTCTTCCGCCACGAACGGGTCCTTGTAGGCAGCACGGGACCCATCGCCCTCCGCAGCAGCGGGCTTTTTTTCCTTCGGAGGAAACGCAGCATCGTAGCAGGCGAGACGTCCGCTCGTGCTTTCGATCGCCCGGCAGTCCGGTCCTGCCGCGACAGCGCCTTGCAACAATGTGCCAAGTATCAATGTGCCAAGTATCAATGCGAGAAGAAGCGCTCTCCGGCGGATCCAGTCGACCAGACGAACTCGAGTCATGCACGCTCCTGCTCAGTCGGCGGGAGCGCTGGTGACCCTCAGTCACCGGTCGATGCCAATGGAAGGCGGTGATGGCGCCACTCTACGCTTCCCTCCCGCGAATAGCGAGCTTTAAGGGATAGGCCATATCAGGAGGGCCGGATTTCGGCGTGACAATGGTTGCGCGTTTGCCTTGGTCCGCGGCCTCGTTTAGGCCTGGCAATAGGCGGCGGTATCAACACAGGCGCGGCAATATGGTGACACTCTATTTCGATCTCGACGGCACGCTGACCGACCCCAAGCCAGGGATCACGCGCTCGATCCAGTACGCTCTGGAGCGGCTCGACGTCGCGGTGCCGAGCGAGGACGAACTGACCTGGTGCATCGGGCCGCCGCTGCATGCCAGCCTGCAAAAGCTCACGGGCAGCGCGGAACTCGCCGACCGGGCGCTGCTGCTCTATCGCGAACGCTTCAGCGATGTCGGCTTGTTCGAGAACGGGGCCTATGCCGGCATCATGGATACGCTGACAACGCTTGCCGCGACAACACCGCGCATGTTCGTGGCGACCAGCAAGCCCGCGGTCTACGCCACCCGTATCGTCGAGCATTTTGGCCTAAAACCGTATTTCGAGCGAGTATTCGGCTCCGAGCTCGACGGCACGCGCGTCGACAAGCGCGACCTGCTGCGCTACGCGCTCGGCGAAACCAAGGTCGATCCCGCCAGCGCGATCATGATCGGCGACCGCAGCCATGACGTGGTCGGCGCCCGCACCAACGGCATGACCGCGATCGGCGTGCTCTATGGCTACGGCAGCGAGGCCGAACTGCGGGATGCCGGCGCGCATCACATCTGCGCGGCGCATCCCGAGCTGCTCGGCCATTGCGTGCTCTAGTCGATCAAGCGCTGACGGTCTCCACCGCCGCCAGCATGCCGGTCTTGGCGTGACAGTTGAGGTACTCGAAGAACTGCTCGTCGGCAGCAGCCACGGTGACCTCGTGGTAGAGCCGCAGTTTTGCCGAGGGGCCGAGCGTCGACAGGTACTTCATCGCGGCGCCGAATATCCTGACGTGGGTCGGATGCGATTCCGCCCACCGCTCCAGCGCCGCCAGGCTCTTCCACCAGCTTTGGCCGTAGGACTTTTCACTCACGTCCCCGTCGGCTGCAAGCACGCGCATGTAACGGTTGGCGTAGCAGCCGATGCCGAGGCCGTCATCGCGCAGGAAGTCCATGCCCTCGCGCAACACCGGTTCGACGTCGTCCAGATAGAGCTTTCGCTCCGACGACTCGGTATCGCTCCAATCCTGGCCTGATCGGATCAGGCAGAGATTGTCGTGCGCCTGCACGCGCAGCCGCGCCCCGTCGCGGATCAATTCGGGATTGCCGCCGGGCGACATCGGATCGGTCTGCGACAGCGGGATGCGGTCGCGCATGCCGCCCCAATAGGCGTGCTCCTGCACCTCGCCGCTCATTCCGCCGGCGATTGCGGCGACGCCCTCGGGCCGCTCGAGCGAGGAAAACAGCGTCTCGTGCCGCGCCACCGTGGGGCGCAGCACCTCGATGAAAGTCCCGATGCCCTCGGGCCGCGTTCCGGTCCAGGCCTCGCGCGCCGGCGCAAACCATTTGTCGAACCGCGCAATGTCGTCCCAATAGGCCACCGAGACGACGTTCTCATAGCCAGCCTGATCAACATATTGCGCGCGATCCCAATGTGAAGGACCGCCTTCAGCGGCAAACCGCACCGCGATGTCAGAGAGCGCGTCCGTCGCAGCCGCCGGCGCCGTGCCGCGAGACTGCAGGCCGAAATAGGCCATCACGACGCGGTTCACGGCAGGCTTATAGCGCGCCACGAAGGACGGGTATGGCGGCTGGTAATCGTCCGGCACGCGCTTGTGGCGCGTGCGCGGGATCTCGAGATGCAGAGGAATTGCGGATTCCATGAGCGTGCCTCCCTCGATTGCGGCGATCAGCTCGCCGCCGCGGCAATGTCCGTGGGCTCGACGGTGTCGACCGGCAGCGCAAACTGCTCGACGCGCTGGTATCGCTTCTTGTTGAGCAGGAGCCGGGTCACGTCGGGGCGCGAATAGTGCCCGGCCGGATCAGCGGCGTTCTTGGCGACACCGATGGCGCCAAGATCGATCTCGGCGATCAAGAGGCCTTCCTGGTCCGGCGCGAGCTTGTCGCCGATCTGGCTGCCATCGGGGCCGTAGATCGCAGCGAAGCCACCGCCGGCATGCAGCAGCGCATGCTTGTCCGGCCGATCACAGAGTTCGTCGATCATGGCTTGCGAGACCGTTGCGCAAGGGGCGAGCACGAAGCAGGAGCCCTCGACCGCATAGACCCGCGAGGCGGCGTTATTCACCTCGGCGCCGAGCGCCGGTGCGAAGGGATCGTAGAGCGAAAAGCTCGGCCAGGCCGCGACATGCACCTGCTCGTTCTGGGCGTACATCGCGTATTTCGACAGCGGCTGGAGATGCTCCCAGCAGCACAGTGCGCCGATGCGGCCGATGTCGGGCCGCGCGTGCACGGCGAGATCGCTGCCGTCGCCCTCGCCATAGACCGTGCGCTCGGCATGGGTCGGCCGCAGCTTGCGGCGCTTTGCGATGGTCTCGCCATCCGGGCCGATCAGCCATTGCGCGAGATAAAGACTGCCGCCGTCGCGCTCGGACAGGCCGAGCACGGCAGTGAGCTTGGCCTTACGCACGGCATCGCGCAGCCGCTCGGCCTGCGGACTGTCATAGGACAGCGAATTGTCGAAATAGCGCTGCACGAAGCCGCGGCCGATGGCCCAGGCCGGCGAATCCATCCAGATGTGCCAGGGGTAACCGGGGATGAAGGCTTCCGGAAAGGCGATCAGCTTGGCGCCCTTCTCGGCGGCGTCCCTGATCAGGGCGATCGACTTCTCGATCGAGGCGTCGAGATCGAGCCAGGCGGGCGCCGCCTGCACCACGGCAACCTTGTATTTCGGATGTTCGATGCCCATTGCCGCCTCCCTTGCCGGTTGATCGGAAGCCAGGTCCGATGCAGTCTATTGAGCCAGAGCCGGACAAGGCCGGCTCGACCGCCCGGGCACGAAAACTCGACTGGAACGGCGGTACGGGATTTGCCTCCGGTTAGGTGCGATACACGTGATACTGCGGGATGTGAAAGGGAGGCTCTGCAGATGCCAATCCAGTTCACCACGGACGACAGCCCAGGCCACCGCCGGCTTGCGTTCTGGCAGGATATCGTCTGCGACGTCTTCGTCGGGCTCGACTGCAAGTCCGATCTTGGCAGCGCCTTTCGTGGCTCGGTCACCCGGGCACCACTGGGCAAGGCGGAATGCTCCGAGGTCTGCTCCGACCGTCAGCACGTGTTGCGCACGCCCTCGCGCATCGCGCGCTCAGATCAGGATTTCATCCTGATCGCGCTCGGCAATCGCGGCACCGGCGGCGTGGTGCAGGACGGCCGCGAGGCCGTGGTGCATCCGGGAGAGTTTGCGCTCTATGACACCACCCGTCCCTACGAGCTGAAGTTCGACGGCACCTTCACGCAGACCATCTTCAAGGTGCCGCGCGAGATGCTGCAGCGCCGGCTCGGCGCCACCGAAACCCTGACCGCCACCTCTTTCGGGCCGGACTCGCCGCTGCAGAGGATCGCCTACGATTTCATCTATCGGCTCTGCCAGAGCGCGGATCAGATCGATCCGCACCACGCCGCCGCTCTGTCGGAACAGGCCGTCGATGTCCTGGCGATGGCACTGGGCGAGCGGCTGGGCAAGACGCCGCTGCCGTCCTCGACCCATCGCTCCGCCCTGCTCTACCGGCTGAAGGCGCATATCCGGGCGCATCTTGCCGATCCCGACCTCTCGCTGTCCGAGACCGCCGCGGCGCTCGGCATATCCTCCCGCTATGTCAACGATCTCCTCGCCGACGCCGACACCTCGTTCCAGCGCTACGTCCTCGGTGAGCGCCTCACTCAATGTCGGCGCGACCTCGCCTCCCCCGTACTCGCCCACCGCCACATCAGCGAAATCGCCTTTGCCTGGGGCTTCAACGACGTCTCGCATTTCGGCCGCGTCTTCCGCGAGCATTTCGGGATGTCACCGCGCGACTTCCGGCAGAGCCAGTCGCGGCATTGACGCAAGGTTTGCCGAGAGCATCGCCTACGGCACAAGCGCATCGCTGGGGGACGCGACGCGGGCCTTCATCGCTTCGCTCATGGGAAGCTGGAGGTTCTGCCCTTTCGGCGGAATCGGCGACTCGAACCACTTCGCGTAGAGCCTCCCGAATTCACCGGACACCATCTTCTCCTTGATCGCGGCATCGACGACGGCCTTGAACTCGGGATCTTCCCTGCGGGTCACTAGCCCATAGTAAGAAGGCGCATAGGTGGCCGCCAACATCCGGAAAACCCTGGGATCGGAGGCGTTCGCGACGAGACCGGCAACCAGGATATCGTCCTCGAACCACGCCGTGGCGCGACCCGTTCCCAGCATGAGGAGCGACTCGGCGTGGTCCTTGGCCTGGACGATTGTCACATTCAGCTTCTGGTCATCGAGGAGCTTCTTGGCGACCCCGAAATTCAGCGAGCCCTGCGTGATGACGACCGTCTGCCCGTCAAGTCCTTTCGGCTCCATCAGCTGCGACGAGGCCGACACCAGCCAGCGCGGCGATGCCACATAGGTCGCAACGGAGAACGCCACCTGCTTTTGCCGTTCGGCCGTATTGGTCGTGCTGCCGCACTCGACGTCGATGGTACTGTTCTGGAGCAGCGGGATGCGATTGGACGCATTCACCGGAACGTATTCGATCTCCAGCTCGAGCCGCTGCAACATGACCTTGACCTTGTCGGCCACTGCGGCACAGAGGTCGAGCGAGAGCCCGGTCGGTTTCTGATCTGCTCCGAGAAAGGCGAACGGAATCGACGCCTCGCGGTAGCCGAAGCTGATCTTGCCGACCTCCCTGATCTTTTCCAAAGTCGGACTCGCCGCTTGTGCGGCCCCCATTTCGAGCAGCGCGAGTGATGCGACGGCAATGGCGAGCTTCGGCGCGTGTACGCGGATCATGTCAGCCTCCAACCAGTTGCTAAGCAGTGGGATTTCGCGACAGCTCGTCGAGACTTTCTCTCAAAGCCCGATCAAGGATCTCAACGGCGCGATCGATCTCCTCGGTCGCGACGGTCAACGGCGGCGCGATACGCCACACCGATCCGCGCTCGGGGCGGCGGCGGATGTTCATGCTCAGCCCGTACTCGAAGCACTTCTTCGTGGTGAGGCCGCCAAGCTGGTGGGCTGGGCGTCGGCTGTTGCGATCACTGACCAGCTCGACGCCAAGCAGAAGGCCCATGCCCCTGATGTCGCCGATCTGCTCGTATTTCTGCTGGAGCCCTTCGAACCGGCCTCGCAGGTAGGCACCCATCTCGTTGGCGCGTGCGACAAGTTTCTCCTCAGTGATCACGCGCAGCACCGCGAGCCCGACCTCGGCAAGCAAGGGATCGGAGACGTGGCTGGTGTAATAAGTAAAGTGATCCTCGTGGAGCTTGCTCTCGATCGCCTCGGTGGTCGATACCGCCGCAAGCGGAAGCCCACCGCCGAGCGTCTTCGACATGGTCATGATATCCGGAACGACCCCGAAATATTCGGATCCCGTCTTCTTGCCGATACGCCCGAAAGCAGTCTGGGCCTCGTCGAAGATCAGCAGCATGCCGCGTTCATCAGCCGCCTTTCGCAGGGCCTCCATGAACGCCTTCGGCGGCACCAGCACGCCGCCGGCGCTGATCACGGGCTCCGCGATGATCGCAGCACCCCTCCCGCTCGACTGCATGTCGAACATCTTCAGGGCGAGTTCGAGATTGGCGAGCGCAGACTCGTCCTCGCTGCCCTTTGCGATGTAGGGCCGGAAGGCGTTCGGCTCCGGGATGACGAACACGCCGGGCGGCGGCACGCCATATCCCTTGCGGTCGCTTGCCATCGAGACCGATGCGGCACCGCCGGTGATGCCGTGCCACGAGCCGCCGAGAACGAGCACCTCGTAGCCGCCGGTGTACATCTTGGCCATCCGGAGCGCGACTTCCGTTGCTTCCGAACCGGTATTGATGAAGATCGAGCGTTTGAGATCCCCGGGCAGCCAATCCCTCGCCAGCACCTGGGCGAGCTCGGCGACCACTTCGGGGATCATCCCGCTGAAGAGATGGAAGGCCTTCTTCCCTGCACTCTCCACCGCCGCGACGATAGCCGGATGGTTGTGGCCGATGGTGGCGCACATCTGGCCCGAGGTGAAATCGAGATAATCGCGCCCATCGCTGTCGGTCACGATCGTCCCCTTCGCCGAGGTGAAGAGGTTCGGAAACACGTCTCCGCCATAGCGGACGAGGAATTCGTCGGCGGCCTGTTTCAGCGCTGAAGTCATGGGTTCTCCTCGGGCAAGCGGCATCCGCCGCACAGCCGTGCGGTGTGGCGATGCACTCGCCGTTATCGGGTCGGTCTTTTGGGGCACGAAGCTGTTGCTTCAGGGCGTTTGCGGTACAAGAATTGCCTGAGCAACGGATAAATTCGTACCGGGCAGACATGATGGGCGCCAGTTCAAAAAACTCAGCAGCCGATGAGGTGGAGTCAACACCGCGGTCGAGAATGCCGCCGCTCAAGGCGCTGTCGGCATTCGAAGCCGCTTCGCGCCACGGCAGCTTCAGCCGCGCCGCAGAGGAGCTCGGGGTTACGCCCTCCGCGATCAGCCACCACATCCAGAAGTTGGAGGATTTCCTCGGCGTTCGTGTTTTTTCGCGGCACGCCGGCCGCGCGGTGCTCACCAATGCCGGCCGCGTCTATGCCGCCGAGATCGAGCGCGCATTCGGAATGATCATGGGCGCGACGCGGCTGGTCGCGCCGCAGTCGCAGCGCAATCATCTGTTCATCGCGAGCGGCCCGAGCTTTGCCGCCAAATGGCTTCAGCCGCGGATCGGGAATTTCATCGGCGAGCATCCGGAGATCGGGATCAGGCTGTCAACTATCGCCGACTTGCGCGAGCTCGATACCATTCGCTTCGATCTCGCCATCGCCTATGGACGCCCGCCCGTCCTCAACGACCGGCAGATCGAGCCGCTCCTGGCTGAGCGTCTGCGTCCGCTGTGTAGCCCGCTTCTGATCGAGCAACTCGGACTTCACGAGCCCGGCGATCTTGCCCGCGCCACGTTGATTCATTCGTCGAACGCGCTGACCTGGACCGACTATCTGAGAAAGGTCGTCGGCACGACGATCAAGGCACGCCACGAATTATGGTTCGATCGATCCACCATGGCCATCGACGCCGCTGTCGAAGGTCTCGGCGTCGTCCTGGAGAGCGAGATCCTCGCCGCCGACGAGCTGGAAAAGGGCACCCTAGTCGCGCCGTTCCGTCAGCCCCAATTCGAGGTCGAGACCGTGTCTTATTATCTCGTGCGGTCCGCCGAGGCCAAAGGCCGCGGCCATGTCGACGCGTTCGAAGCCTGGCTGCGCGCGAAGATCACGGCTGCGAATTTGAAGGGGACAATCGTGGCGTAACGCGTGCGGCCCCAGCAGAGCCGCTATGTGAGCACGCAATAGGACACGGCGCGTGCTTGCTCTACCATCCGGCACAGGGGCCGCGGGGATCGATCAGCGGCCAGCCGAGGAGCATATTGATGGAATACCGACGCTTGGGCCGCTCGGGCCTGATGGTGCCCGCCTTGAGCCTTGGGACCGGTACCTTCGGCGGCGTTGGCCGCCTCGCTGCGTGGGGCACGACTGACGCGACCGAAGCGCGGCGCCTTCTGGATATCTGCCTGGATGCCGGCGTGTCGATGTTCGACACCGCGAACGTCTATTCGCTCGGCGAGTCCGAGCGCGTGCTCGGCGAAGCCATCAAGGGCCGTCGCGACAAGGTTTTGATCTCGACCAAGGCGACGTTCCGCTTCGGCGACGGCCCCAACGACATCGGGTCGTCGCGGCAGCATCTGCTCTCGGCCATCGATGCTTCGCTGAGCCGACTCGGCACTGATTACGTCGACCTGTTCCAGCTCCACGGCTTCGACGCCTTCACCCCGCCTGAAGAGGTGCTCGCGACTCTCGACGTGCTCGTGCGCGCCGGCAAGATCCGCTACGTCGGCGTGTCGAACTTTTCGGGTTGGCACCTGATGAAATCGCTCGGCGTTGCCGACAAGCATGGCTTCCCGCGCTACGTCGCCAACCAGACCTATTACTCACTGATCGGACGCGACTACGAATGGGAGCTGATGCCGCTCGGCCTCGACCAGGGCCTCGGCGCAGTGGTCTGGTCGCCGCTCGGATGGGGACGCCTCACCGGAAAGATCCGCCGCGGCCAGCCAAAGCCTGACGTAAGCCGCTTGCCCAAGACGGCCGAGTTCGGCCCGCCCGTGCCGGACGAGCACGTCTATCGCGTCGTCGATGCGATCGACGAGGTCGCCAAGGAAACCGGCAAGAGCGTCTCGCAGATCGCGCTGAACTGGCTGCTGCAGCGTCCGACCGTCTCGACGCTGATCATCGGCGCGCGCAACGAGACGCAGCTGCGCGAAAATCTCGGCGCAGTCGGCTGGTCATTGACCCAGGACCAGATCGCAAAGCTCGATGCGGCGAGCAAGGTGACGCTGCCCTATCCTTACTGGCACCAGCGCACGGCCTTTAGTGACCGCAATCCGCCGCCGGTTTAGCGACCGGGCGCGCGGCGCAGGGCCGGCTTGAGCTGCATCAAGCCGGTCCGCGCCGACGGTGGCATCATGCGCACCCGCGAGGCAGCCCGATGCGCCGATTTGCCATGAAGGCCCTGTTCACCGCTCTCAATCTCAAGCGCGCCGAGCGGAGCGGGATCGATCGGGATCGGACCATCCTGATCGTCTCGACCGCGGTGACGGTTGGGCTCGTCGCGCTCTATGTGTTCGGGAAGTCGACCTCGCGCTGGTGAGCCCGCGAGAGCCGTCCCGACCCATGCCCGCGGTGCCGGGAGACCCGCTCCTGGCGCAGGAACCGCCCGTATCCTGCCGGGTTGCGATGCATCTCGCAATTTTCTAGTCCGGAGACGAACCACGGCTCGAATCAAGCACGCCGCCATCATGTCGCCAGCCCAAATGGAGCACGCCGACGGCCTGCCGCAGCCGCAGCGCAGCCAGGCGGTCCTGACCATTGCGCTCGGCATCATCATGGCAGTGGTCGACAGCGCCATCGCCAATGTCGCGCTGCCGACGATCGCGGCCGACCTCGACGCCAGCCCGGCGTTCTCGATCTGGATCGTCAACGGCTACCAGCTCGCGATCACGATCTCGCTGCTGCCGCTGGCTTCGCTCGGCGAGATCGTCGGCTATCGCCGCGTTTATCTGGTCGGCCTGGTGCTGTTCACGCTTGCCTCCGCATTCTGCGCGCTGGCGCATACGCTGCCGCTCCTCACGATTGCCCGCATCGTGCAGGGGTTCGGCGCGGCCGGCATTATGAGCGTCAACGCAGCGCTGGTGCGCTTCACCTACCCCCGCAGCCAGCTCGGCCGCGGCATCGGACTCAACGCTCTCGTCGTCGCCTTCTCGGCCGCGGTCGGCCCGACGCTCGCCGCCGGCATCCTGGCATTCGGCAGCTGGCCCTGGCTGTTCGCCATCAACGTCCCGCTCGGCGCGGTGACATTGGTACTGGGCCTGCGCAGCCTGCCGCACACCAGGCCTGCGAGCCATTCCTTCGATTGGCAGAGCGCGGGACTGTCCGCGATCACTTTCGGCGTCGGCATCGCGGCCGTCGATAGCGTCGGTCATGGCGAAGCGGCGATCACCTGCCTCGTGCAGTTCGCCGTAGCTCTCGTCGCCGGCGCACTGCTGATCTACCGCGAGACCCACATGGCCTCGCCGCTCTTGCCGGTCGACCTGTTGCGCATCCCGGTGTTCGCCCTGTCGATTGCGACCTCGATCGCCTCGTTCTGCGGGCAGATGCTGGCCTTCGTTGCGATCCCCTTCTACCTCCAGAGCCGCTTCGGCTATTCGGCGGTGCATATGGGTCTCTTGATCACGCCGTGGCCGATCGCGGTGGCGTTCGCAGCACCCCTCGCCGGTCGCCTGGTCGAGCATTATCCGGCCGGCCTGCTCGGCGGCATCGGGCTCACGCTGTTCGCCTGCGGCCTCGCTGCGCTCGCCTTGTTGCCGGCGGCGCCCACACCGCTCGACGTGATCTGGCGGATGGCGCTGGCTGGCGCCGGCTTCGGCCTGTTCCAGACCCCCAACAACCGCACCATGATCGCGGCCGCCCCGCGCGAGCGTGCCGGCGGTGCCAGCGGCATGCTCGGGACGGCGCGGCTGCTTGGGCAGACCACCGGCGCAGCGCTGGTCGCGCTGTTCCTCGGCCGCTATCCGATCGAGGGAACCAGGATCGCGTTGCTGACCGGCGTCGGCTTCGCGCTCTGCGGCGCGGCGCTGAGCATGTTGCGGCTGTCGCCCGCGGGCGCGCGCGGCGCCGAGCATGTTCGCGTGCAAGACGACCAGCGCCTGCGCGGCGAATAGCGCGTAACCATTTGGGAAGGCCGATTTCGGCTGCGTCCGCCGCGCCTCACATCTTCACCATCTCGGTGCGATATTTCGGCAGCAGTGCTGCGATCAGCTTACCCTTCTCAGCCATTTCTTCCGGGGTCGGCTTCGGCGGTGGCGATGTGCGGCTTTCAACGGGAAAGCCAACCGCCAGGAAGAATTCGTCCTGTCCCGCTGGCGTGCACATGCAGAGCATACGGGCTGTCTTGCTGGAAACGTTCTTGAACGCGTGCGGCGCGTTGGCCGGAACGTTGACGGTCGCCCCCGCACTTACGGTATGGGACTTACCGCGAAAGGTGAATTCAAGTTCGCCTTCGAGCAGCGTGAACATTTCCTCGAAGTCGTGGCGGTGCGGCGGGGGCCCGCCGCCGGCGGGCACCAGCATGTCGACCAGGCAATAGCGTCCTGCGGTCTGCGCGCCCGACACCAGGACCGTGTAGGTGCCGCCGGCCACAGAGATATGCGGCACGTCAGCGCCGTCGGGATCGGCGACCGTCAGGGCGCGGCCGGGATCGTCGGCGGGGATCGAGGAAGCTGACGACGAGTCTGCAGAAGGCGTGTTGGTCATACCGGATCTTCTTGCTTATATTTGACTGCCCATAAGAAAGGCCGGCTTCTCAGCCGGCCTTCTCAATTCTTCGCGTGCAGATCAAACCTTGACCAGCGGGCTCTTGGTCGGCCCCTTCGAGCCGCCGGGGCCACCGGGCTTAGACTTGCCCGGCGGGCGCTTGCGGGCACCCGGGAGCTTCTCCTGCTTCGGCGTGACCGGACCCTCGACGAACTCGAAGCCGATCTTGTCCTTGGTCTCGTCGGCCTCGTCCTTGACCAGAACGACGCGGACATGGCCGCCACCCTTGAGCTTGCCGAACAGCACCTCGTCGGCCAGCGGCTTCTTGATGTGCTCCTGGATCACACGAGCCATGGGACGTGCGCCCATCTGCTCGTCGTAACCATGCTTCACCAGCCAGGTCTTGGCGGGTTCCGACAGCTCGATAGTGACGTCGCGATCGCCGAGTTGCGCTTCGAGCTGAAGCACGAACTTCTCGACCACCGTACCGATCACCTCGACGCTGAGATGGCCGAACGACACGACGGCATCGAGACGGTTGCGGAATTCCGGCGCGAACTGCCGGTTGATCGCCTCGTGGTCGTCGCCTTCCCGCTTCGAACGCGTGAAGCCGAACGCCTGCTTGGCGAGATCGGACGCGCCCGCATTCGTGGTCATGATCAGGATCACGTTGCGGAAGTTGACCTGCTTGCCGTTGTGGTCGGTGAGCCGGCCGTGATCCATGATCTGGAGCAGAACGTTGTAGAGATCGGGATGCGCCTTCTCGATCTCGTCGAGCAGCACCACGCAATGCGGATGCTGATCGACGCCGTCAGTGAGCAGGCCGCCCTGATCGAAGCCGACATAGCCGGGAGGCGCGCCGATCAGACGCGACACGGTGTGCCGCTCCATGTATTCGGACATGTCGAAGCGCAACAGCTCGACGCCGAGCGACGCCGCAAGCTGCTTTGCGACCTCGGTCTTGCCAACGCCGGTCGGACCCGAGAACAGATAGCAGCCGATCGGCTTCTCCGGCTCGCGCAGGCCGGCTCGCGCCAGCTTGATCGAAGCGGCGAGCGACTCGATCGCCTTGTCCTGACCGAACACGGTACGCTTCAGGGTCTGCTCGAGATGCTTGAGCACCTCGGCATCGTCCTTCGACACGCTCTTCGGCGGGATCCGCGCCATCGAGGCGATCGTGGTCTCGATCTCCTTGATGCCGATGGTCTTCTTGCGCTTGTTCTCGGCGACCAGCATCTGCGCTGCGCCGGATTCGTCGATCACGTCGATCGCCTTATCCGGCAGCTTGCGGTCGTGGATGTAGCGCGAAGAGAGCTGCACCGCAGCCTCGATCGCCTCATTGGTGTATTTCAGCCGGTGGTAGTCTTCGAAATACGGCTTGAGGCCCTTGAGGATTGCGATCGCATCCTCGACAGTCGGCTCGTTGACGTCGATCTTCTGGAAGCGCCGCACCAGCGCGCGGTCCTTCTCGAAGTGCTGGCGGTATTCCTTGTAGGTGGTCGAGCCCATGCAGCGGATGGTGCCGGAAGCGAGCGCGGGCTTGAGCAAGTTCGAGGCATCCATCGCCCCGCCCGACGTCGCGCCCGCACCGATCACGGTGTGGATCTCATCGATGAACAGGATGGCGTTGGGATGCGCCTCGAGCTCCTTCAGCACCTGCTTCAAACGTTCCTCGAAGTCGCCGCGATAGCGCGTGCCGGCGAGCAGCGTGCCCATGTCGAGCGAGAACACGGTCGCAGCCGCCAGAACCTCCGGCACCTCGCTGTCGACGATGCGCTTGGCCAGGCCCTCCGCAATCGCGGTCTTGCCGACCCCGGCTTCGCCCACGAACAGCGGATTGTTCTTCTGCCGGCGGCACAGCACCTGGATCGCACGGTTGATCTCGGAATTGCGTCCGATCACCGGATCGATCTTGCCGTCGCGCGCCTTCTTGTTGAGGTTGACGCAATAGGTCTCGAGCGCCTCGCCCTTCTTCTTGGCGTCCTCGCTGCCCTTGGTCTCGGTCTCCTCGTCGACACCGCGCACCGGCCGCGCCTCGGAGACACCCGGCCGCTTGGCGATACCGTGGCTGATATAGTTGACGGCGTCGTAGCGCGTCATGTCCTGCTCCTGCAGGAAATACGCGGCATGGCTCTCGCGCTCGGCAAAGATCGCGATCAGCACGTTGGCGCCGGTCACCTCTTCGCGACCGGACGACTGCACGTGGATCACCGCGCGCTGGATCACGCGCTGGAAACCTGCGGTCGGCTTGGCGTCGTCGGCGCCGTCCGTCACCAGGTTCTCGAATTCGGTCTCAAGATAATTGACGAGGCTCGTACGGAGCTTGTCGAGGTCGACGCTACAGGCGCGCATGACGGCGGCTGCATCGGAGTCGTCGATCAGGGAGAGCAAAAGATGCTCGAGCGTCGCGTATTGGTGATGACGCTCGTTTGCGATCGCCAGTGCACGATGCAGGGATTGTTCAAGGCTTTGGGAAAAAGTCGGCATTCGCGTCCTCTATGGCCCCCACCATCATGATCGTCATCGCCCGGTCAGGCAACAACAACCTTTGTCACATATAGTTATACAAGATCGCGGCGAAAGACCGGTTCCGCGACTCAGGCGGCTGCACAGCTGCGGTACTTTTCGATGCAAAACCCGTTCCGATTGGGGCACGATCCGCACCGGTCCGAAATTCCGTAGTTTTGCCGTCTGCAACGAACATCACGCGCAGACATCACGCGGCAATCACTGCGACATGTCCAAGCACCGGCTTCAAACGTGCCGTAACGTGTGGTGTTTTACTTCTTTTCCATCACGCATTGCAGGGGATGCTGGTGCTTGCGAGCGAAATCCATCACCTGCGTCACCTTGGTCTCGGCGATCTCGTAGGTGAACACGCCGCACTCCCCGATCCCGTGATGATGAACGTGCAGCATGATCTTGGTTGCGGCCTCGGCGTCCTTCTGGAAGAATTTCTCCAGCACATGAACGACGAATTCCATCGGCGTGTAATCGTCGTTCAGGATCAGCACACGGTACAGGTTCGGCCGCTTGGTCTTCGGCTTGACCTTGGTGATGACGGACGTGTTTGGCGCAGAGGGACCGCCGGAACGGTTCTCGTCGTTGCTCATCAGGGGAGCGTGGGCGGCGGCGGCCGCGGACAGGTCTGGTCTGGAAGACAGTTGCGGCATGGCTCAGGCGTTCAAATTCCCCACGGAAGCGTATGGCGGTTCGCCGCGCAGCCCCGGCCTTCGGAGTTCGCACAGGCGCACCGCCTTGTTGGATCGCCGCTTCCAACCGGTCCGGTCCAAGCCAGATCGGCTTCACCGAATATGGGCCTGACCCCGGCTCGCCGCAAGCGTGCGACAGCTCGGCCGAGGCGGCCATGGCGGTCCCGATTCCCGGGTCGGGCGATCCTCGCCAAGGTTAGTCAATCCGGACTGATTTGACAAAACCTTCCGCCCCGCCCGTTTAGAAGATGTTGACCAGGAACCCGGCCGGTCACGCGGCTGCGGCGGTTTCGAGCGGGATATCTCCGGTTTTCTACGGACCAATTGACCCTCAATGGCGTGACGCGAAAAGGGGCAAAGGCACAGATTTCCGGGGATCGTCACGCCTCGCAGATCGACGCGCGGCAGAAGAAGCTGTGCGATAACGCCAAGGCGGCGAACATCACGATCCATACGGTGCAGGTGAACACCGGCAGCGACCCGACCTCCAGCGTGCTGCAATATTGCGCGAACGGCACCGACAAGTTCTATCGAGTGACGAAGGCAGATCAGACGTCTCGGTGTTCAAGGACATCGGCACGTCCCCGTCGAAGCTGCGCGCGGCGCGCTGAGACCACACCCCGCGATAAACAAAAAAGCCCGGCTGCTTCAGCCGGGCCTTTGATTCCAGGACGTCGAGGAAACGTTAGTTCGTCGCCGGAGTGAACTTCGACACGATGGTCTCGACCGGCTTGAACGCCTGCTTGGCGAGGTCGCTGTAGAGGCCGGCGATCTTCTGCGATTCCGCGACGAAGGTCTCGTAGGCGGAACGGGCGAAATCGGTCTGCGCTTCCATCGCCTTGTCCAGCGACTTCACGCCGGAAAGCTTCTCGACAAAGGACTTGGTGTCTTCGAACGACTTCTTGGTGTAGTCGCCGTAGGCGCTGGCGATCGCCTGAAGGCCGTGCTGCATCGAGGTCGCGGAGGCGACGTACTGCTCGAAGTGCTCTTTCCCGTAGCCTTGAAAGTCTTCAACCTTGAACATTCGGAATCCTTTTCCCTAGCTCTCGTCGGGAAGCCCCGGCTCCCTGACTCTGCTCACAATTAGTGCAACGCACAAAAAAGTCAAGAATTTTGTGCGTCGCACAAATTACATACAAAATTCGCCACGATTCCCGGGGTTTCCCGCAATGGTTCCTTAAGCTTTTGGAAACCGCGGCGCCCTACCTTGATTCCCTGGACGTGTTCAACTTCCACAAGCGGCCAAAAGCCGTTGGAGAACATCACCTTAGCCAGAACAGCGGCTCAGGCCCAACGTCCCCCGCGGCGAACATCTGCGGAGGGCCAGCCTGAGCAGGTAATGATCCCGGGTCCATTGGGCACAATTTCGCCTCACGAGCCGGTGATCAAGTCAGAAACGGGGACGGGGTTTCATGCTTCGTAAAAACTTGTCTTCCTCGCGCTTGGCGCGGGTTGGCGTTTTTGGGCTTCTTGCGGTCACCACTGCAGTCATCTTCACCACAGATGCTGCCGAGGCGCGGCGCCACCGGCGTCACACTGCGCACCACCGCGTGCAGCGCGATGTGTCCGAGAGTTCCAGCCCGAAATTCGCGTCGATCATCGTCGACGGCAATTCCGGCTCCGTGCTTCAGGCCACGAGTCCCGACGGGATCCGCCATCCGGCCTCGCTGACCAAGATCATGACGCTCTATCTGCTGTTCGAGCGCCTCGAGTCAGGGAAGATGAAGCTCGATACCGAGATGCCGGTGTCGCAGCACGCCGCCGATCAGGATCCGACCAAGCTGAACCTGCGTGCCGGCCAGACCATTCGCGTCGAGGACGCGATCAAGGGTCTCGTCACCCGCTCCGCCAACGACGCAGCCGTTGTGATCGCGGAAGCGATTGGCGGCGACGAGGACGACTTCGCCCAGATGATGACGCGCAAGGCGCGTTCGCTCGGCATGTCCAGGACGGTTTACCGCAACGCCAACGGCCTTCCCAACGACGAGCAGGTCACGACCGCCCGCGACCAGGCCACGCTCGGCCGCGCCATCCAGGAGCGCTTCCCGCGCTACTATCGTTATTTTGCGACCTCGACGTTCAACTGGCGCGGACAGTCGATCCGGAACCACAATCATCTGCTCGGTAATGTCGAGGGCGTGGACGGCATCAAGACCGGCTACACCCGTGCCTCCGGCTTCAATCTCGTGACCTCGATGCGCCGCGGCAACCGCCACCTGATCGGCGTGGTGCTGGGCGGCCGCAGCGGCGGCTCGCGGGACGCCATCATGCGTAACCTGCTCGCGGAGAACCTCGATAAGGCCGCGACCACCCACACCGTCGCGGCGGTCACCGAGCGCAACGGCTCCGACGCCGCTGCCGAGGTTGCCGATGCGTCGGACACCCCGGCCCGCTCCGCTCCGCAGGTCCAGGCTGCCCCTGCTCCCGAAGCAGCCCCGTCGCGTCTCGCCGCGCGCCTGGCGACGCTTGCGGCTGCGACCGCCGCGGTGCCGCCGGCTCAGCCCAGATCTGAAGCCAACAAGCCTGAAGTTCGGCCGACTGAATCCAAGATCGAGCCTGCGCCGCTCACCAATGGCGTGATCTCGAGCCAGCCGCTCTCGATCATCCCCGGCTCGTCCGAGCCGATGAAGCCGGTCCGGGTCAAGACCGTCCAGGTCAAGGCCGGCGCCGTGAAGGTCGCCTCGGCCGCCCCGGCTCAGATCGCACCGCAGGTCACGAGCACGATTGCGGCTCGCTCCGACATCGCCGAAACCTCCGGCGCCGTCGTCGCCCGGGCAGACCTCATCAACAAGCACGAGATCGTCAGCCAACCGGAAGCGCCGAAGGCCGAGATTGCCCGTGCCGAGCTGCCGCGGCAGCCGGCGGGCTTCGGCACTGGCAACGGCATCCTCGGCGTATTGCCGGCCGCAACCGCCGCTGCGCCCGCCCCGGCTGCTCCGAAGCTCGCGTCAGCCGACCCGGCGCTGCAGCCGATCCAGATGAGCGCCACCACGAAGCCGGTCGTCACCCACAGCGGCTGGATCGTCCAGGTCGGCGCGCTCGAGAGCGAGAACGAAGCCCAGCAGCGCATCGACGCCGCACGCAGCTCGGCCCGCGGCCTGCTCAGCAAGGCCGACCCGTTCACCGAGCCGGTCGTCGCGAAGGACAATCGCAAGCTCTACCGCGCCCGCTTCGCCGGGCTCGACCGAGACCAGGCCGAAGCCGTCTGCCGCACCCTGAAGCGCGCCGATATCTCCTGCATGACCGTCCGCAACTGATCTTTCGCACCGCTCCAATGAAAATGCCCGCGCCTCGCGCGGGCATTTTCATTTTTGGGATGCGGTGACCGACGAGGCTGTTCCACGACAACCTCTCGTCAAGGATTTACGGTTAAAACTTTACGCAAGGGATCGACCACGCCGACAATGGCGGGCATCGGGGCGACGGCAAACAGAGCAAACGGAGCTCACACGGGACGAGCGTTTGTAGCGTGGTGCCGGAGTTAGCCGTTATGCGTGCGAAGCAGAGTATCCTTGGCCTCGTTTACACGGGCAGCGAGATACGTCGAGCCCCCCTGGTCGGGATGCAGTTTCTTCATCAGGGACTTGTGAGCCCGGCTGATGTCGTCACGCCCCGCCCCAGGCTGCAGGCCAAGGATCTGATAGGCCTCCTCCGTCGTCATTTTGCCGGTCGCCACCGTGCGGCGCTGCCCCCCTGCCGCGTCGCCCTGCGCGTTTTGACGCCAAGCGGGAAACCGGCGGTCCAGATAGCTTTCAAGTAAGGCCACGCTCTCGGCGTCGAACGCCGGGACCATTGCCAGCAGGGCCGCGAGATCGAACTCATCGAGATCGCGCCCGGCGTGAGGACCGGCGACGATCCGGCCTCCGAGCTGGCCGGAATCGTGATCGAGCCGCATATCCAGGAATTGCGAGCGCACGCGCGAGGCCTGACCTGCCGGGCGCGTCGCGCCCCCGCCGAACAGCCCGCCGATATTGCCGAAGCCGGCGTTTGCCATCGGTGTCCAGCCCAGGAGCCCGGCACCGAATATCCCGAGCGGGATCGCCACCACCAGTTCGCCCTTCAAGCCCGTGAACGCTGCGACAGCCAGCGCCACCACGCCGCCGCCGAACCTGATCGCGCGTGCCAGCACGGCGGGATTGGCCGAACGGAACATCTGGAGCAGCAGATAAAGGGTGATAACAGCGATAGCGCCGGCGATCAGGGTCATGGCCGGAATATAGTCGGCCTACCGCCAAAAAGCACCGTGTCCTTGTTTCCCTCAGACAGCGCCAGCGCTACTTCATCTGGCCGATCAGCCTGGCCGCGCCACTGGCGGTCTTCGCCAATTGCATCAGCGCCTCGCGTCCGCCGGCCGCGTAGGCGGCGGCTGCGCGCAACAGCTCGCGCAACTGCGCCGCCGCGCCCGGATCGAACCGGCACCAGGCGCCGCCGGTCAGGCGCGCGATCTCGCGAAAGGCCTGCTCGGCCACCGCGTCATGACCTTCCTGAAATACGAACACAGGCACTTTGAGCATGCCTAGCTCGCCGGCCTTGGCGCAGAGCTCGTCGACGTTCTCCTCCATGGCGTCGCCGACGAAGACAACGGCGCGCACGCCGGATGCGACCGCCTCGCGCCGCGCCTCGCTCAGCACCTTGCCGATCTGGGTGTCGCCGCCACGGCAATCGATCTTGCTCATCAGCGCCGCAAGCCTGGCGCTGTCGGAGATCCATCCCGTGGCGCGGCACTCGTTGAAGCCGCGATAGTAGACGAGCCGGATGTCGAGACTGCCGAGCGCGGCGCTCTCACGGAACATGTCGGCTTGAAGCGCGCAGGCCATGTCCCAGGTCGGCTGCCGACTCATCGTCGCATCCAGCGCGAAGATCAGCCGTCCCTTCGCACCGGGCGCATGCGGTGACAGCGCGCGCGCGTTGGCGACGAAGGCGGCAATGTCCTCCGAGGTCGAGGTCCCCGCCTGCGGCACAGCGCCGCCTGGTTGCGCCGAGACGGCATCGCGGCCGCGCGGTTTGATGGGTTCGCCGGACATTTCCCTTGACCCTTGCGTGAGCGGCTAATGTGGTCAGCGCATGCAGCCCGGTCAATGTGCAAAGCCCCCGCAGGCGGCAGCCGGCGGGGGCTTTGAAACGCGATCCACGACGAGGAAGGCGTCAGCTCTTGGCAGGCGCCATCAAGGCGACTGGCCCGGGCTCGAGAATCTTGGGCGGGGACGATTGCGTGTCGACCGGCGCCACTTCGCTGTCGGTCGCGCTCAGGAACTTGTCGAGCATGCCCTGGATCGAGTTCTTGGCCGCGTCCGGACCGGTGTCGCGCATGTCGTTGTGCTGGAATTCAGTCTTCACGACCTGGATGCCGGCCTTCTCGCATTCCTCGTCGGTCGGGATCACGCCCGCATCGGCCTTGAACTGCGGGTCGGTGGAGCGGAACGACAGGATCTTGAACTTGCCGGCGGTGACGAAGGGCACGCGAAGATTGTCGAGCGTGACGACCTTCTTGACCTCATCCGGATACTGCTTGGCGAAATACATCGTGATGTCGCCGCCCATGGAGTGGCCGACCATTGTCACCCTGTCGTAGTCGGCGTTGGGCTGAACCTTCTTCATCTCCTGCATGGCGAGATGGATGTTGGCGACGCCGCGCAGGATCTGCGGCAGCCGGCCGACATAGATCTCGCCGGGCTTGGTCACCATCGGAGGATCGGTCGGCAAATCATGCTGCGGGCTGACGACGAGGTAGCCGCGCGCCGCGAAAATGTTGGCGAGGAAGCCGTACTCGGTGTTCTTGACGGTGTTGCCGTGGTTGATCACGGCGACCGGCATCGTGATCATGCCGGCATTGGCCTGCATTTCCTTGTCACGACGGATCGCGATATCGACGGGCACCGCACGGTTGTCGCGCGAGGCATCGTAGAAGGTGATGGTCTCGTGCCTGATTGCCCACTTGCTCGCCGTGAAATAGGCGACGCCACAGAGGGCACTGACCGAAACCAGAACGGCAATTCCACGCTTCATTTTCGTCCTCAGCCTCAGGCTCTTGCGGCCTGAATCCCTGTTGAAAATCGTGTTCTTCCGGAGCTCTTCGGCCCCTGGTCGCCTATTCCCTAATATATGTCACAGGCGCGTGACAGGAAGGCTAAATATTGTGAACCATCAGCCCTTTCATTGTGCGGCGCACACGTTTCTTGGGCACCCCGCTCTCACGCGGCTACGCCAGGGTGCACCTCACCTTCCGACGCAACCTGTCTCGATCGGGTTCAATTTTGCAGTAAACGCTGGGTGAAAACGGCTGAGCGCAGGCTCGGTTCCCGCGGGAGACCGGCCGCTTTGATCGACTGGAAGTAGCGATATACCGCCGCCTCAGGCGCCGAGGATGTCGTGGACCTCGAGCGGCTTGTCGACCTGATTGAACCACTCGGCGCGGTTGGCCGCGCGGCGACGTCCGCGCTCGTCGAGCGGAAGCTTGAGCTGGCGGAGCAGGCTCGTCACCTCCTCCCGCGCGGTGAGATGGCCGAGATTGGGCCGCATGCCGAGGGTGGCCTCGTCGATCTCGTCCAGCGCGGTCAGGCCGCGCGGGAAGAACTCGCGATAGACAACGCGTTCGGCGAAGCCGTCGACGTAGCGGAAGCCGAGCCGCAACGACAAATCCTTCAACCCCTCGGCAACCAGCTGCTTGTTGCGCGAGCCGAGCATCGACAGGCGGTTGCGCACGACGATCCAGTCGGTGGTCGCGCCGTCGAGCTGGCGACGCTTGCGCCTGACATCCCGCACCATCTCGGCGTAGTGGCTCTCGCCCGTCACCGCGTAATTGGCGGGATCGACGGTGCCGAGCACATCGAAATCGAGAAAGCTGTCGTTGATCGGGGTCACCAGCGTGTCGGCCATCGAATGCGCAAGCCGCATCAGGTAGCTGTCGGTGCCGGGGGTATCGATGACGATGAAGTCGAAACTGCTCTCGACCGCCGAGACCGCTTCCATGAACTGAAGGAACTCCGAATTCTCGTTCTCGGCGACCTGCATGGTCTCACCGAGCTTGATGCAGCGATGCAGCGGCAGTTCGAGGTCGAGCTTGGTGCGGCGCGCCCAGGCGGAACGGTTGTTGATGTAGTGAGTAAAGCTCTGCTGACGGCAGTCGAGGTCGATGGTGGCGACGCGCTGGCCGGCTTTCAGAAGCGCGACTGCGATGTGCAGGGCGGTCGTCGACTTGCCGGAGCCGCCCTTCTCGTTGCCGAGCACGACAACATGCGCCGAGCCGGACTGGCCTTGGCTAGCTTGCACAAGCATCGCGATCCTCAACACCCCTAACGAATATCTTCAAGTTGGCCGCGTCTGCGGTCAAGTGAAATGCGTGACAGGGAATACAATTCGCGGCGCGCCGTCCTTCATCATGAATCGCCGCGCCGCTTCGCGTCTGTGATCCAGCCCACAATGTCGCGACCTCTTGCGCGCGGGATGCTGTGCCGCATCCGGATGCGTGGCGTCCATGGTCGCCGCTTGTTAAGGTTAGCCTGCCGGGCGCCGGGACGCGCCCGTCGATTCCCAACCGCGTCGAGTTCTGATGTCACGCAGCCCCTTGATCGCCCGCACGGTCCCCAACTTGCGACGCGCCATCGACAATCTTCGCAAGCGAAAGGCCACGATCGCGCTGGTCCCGACCATGGGAGCGCTCCATGACGGCCATGTGTCGCTGGTGCGCCTGGCCCGACGGCGCGCGAGCCGCGTCGTGGTGTCGATCTTCGTCAATCCGACCCAGTTCGCTCCGACCGAGGATTTTGGCGCCTATCCGCGAACCTGGAAGGCCGATCTCGCCAGGCTCGCCGCCGAGGACGTCGATATCGTCTGGCATCCCGGCGCCGAGGCCATGTATCCGGAGGGCTTTGCGACCCGCATCGTGCCGGAGGGACCGGCGCTGGCCGGCCTCGAGGACCGCTTCCGCCCGCATTTCTTCGGCGGCGTCGCCACCGTCGTCGGCAAGCTGTTCACGCAGTGCCGGCCGGATGTCGCGATCTTCGGCGAGAAGGATTTTCAGCAGTTGCGAGTGGTGGCGCAGATGGCCCGCGACCTCGACCTCGGCGTCAAGGTGATCGGTTCCCGCACCGTGCGCGAGCGCGACGGGCTCGCGATGTCCTCGCGCAACGTCTATTTGTCGCCACAGGAGCGGCAGACCGCAACCACGCTGTACCGCGCCATGAAGGAGAGCGCCGGGCGCATCCGCGCCGGCGAAGCGATCGCGGCCGCAATGGCGCGCGCAGCCGCGATGATCATGGCGGCCGGCTTTGAGCTCGACTATTTCGAGGTCCGCCATGCAGCGACCCTGGCGCCTGTCACCTCGCGCAAGGACGGCCCCTTGCGCATCCTAGTCGCGGCCAAGCTCGGCACGACCCGGCTGATCGACAATATCGCGGTTTAGAGCAGCCCGAGATCGCGCAGCTCGCGCCGCATCGGCTCCGGCATCGCCGCGATCGAGCCGGCGGCGGACTTGCCGAGATCGGGCGGCACCGAATCGTCGGCAAGGTAGCGCCAGCCCTGGAACGGGCGCATCGGCCGCGGCGACACGGGGATCACCTTCGGCTGCATCACGATCCGGCAGCGCCCGATGCCGTCCTTGTCGCGGAACGGCTCGATGCCGATGATCTTTTCGCGCGCGGCGACCTCGCCCTTGATCACCCAATAGAGCGACCCGCCCGACAGGATCTCGGCGTCGCGCTTGGGCATCATGCGGGTGATGTGGATGTGATGTTGCGGCAGACCCTTCTTCTTGGCGGTCTGCATCCGTTCGGCGGTCCACTCCTTCAATTCCTTGACGGATTCGCAGCCGACGGCGAGCTTGATCAGATGTAGTGGCATGCCCCAGCATTAGCCGGGCAGCCACCCATTTGGAATGCCGATCTACTCGTTATCCGCAGCCGGGGGAGCCCCAGGCGGCGGCGTGAGCGGAACCGGTGCTGCCGCCGGCGCCCGCGCAGCCTTCGGCGCAGGCGGCCTCTTCGCGGCGGGAGCTGCGGCCTGTGCCGAAGCGGCTGCCGGGGCGCGCGGAGCCGGCGCGGCCGCTGCGTTCGCGGCGGGCGCCGTGTGGCGCGTCGGCTCCGGATTCATGATGCTGACCGGCGGCGTCGACGAGGCGCTCGGGAATTCCGCATTGGTCGGCTTGCCCGTCGGCATCGACGGCGGCAGTCCGGCGAGCGCGGCCGTGGCCGGCAACGATTGCGCCGCTGCAGGCGCATTCCAGGTCGGGGCGTAGCGCGCGACCAGCGTGTCGTAGAGATGGGAATCCATGTTGGCGGCGACCTGCTGCTGATCGGTCAGCGAGCGGAAGGCCGCGCAGTCGAACTGCGTGCAGCCGTCGCGCACGACCAGCACCTGCGCGACCAGGCCGTAGCGATCACGCTCCAGCGACTTGCGCAGCACCTTGATGTCGGGCGTCAGGCTGTTCTCGGCGGTCGCGGCATCGCCGAGCGCCGTCAGCCGGTCGATCCTGGCCGCGGTGGTGGAGACGGCCGCCGCCGCCGCGTCAGGCGCGCCGAACAGCGCCTTCTCGCAGCCAATGGCCACGGCATCGCCAGCGAGTTCGTCAAGGCAGGACAGCGCCGGCAGGCTCGCGATCATCGCGGCCTGTGCGCGCGCCTCGGTCGGCGTGGTCTGCCCCGCCGGTCCATCGACGCGCACGACGGCAGCCAGCGCGATGGCAATGGCGAACAGCGTAATGACGCTCAGCGCACCGTTGGCGACCGACCTCTCGGCGCGCAGCAGCGTGACCAGGAGGATCAGTCCGAAGAAGCCGGCAGCCGCCAGCATCATCCACATTGGAAGGGCCGGCGAGCGCCAGATTTGGTCGAGCGACGAGGCCCATGCCCAGTTCATGCGCGACGTCCCCTCACGCGAGCAGAGAGCGAATGGTCAAAGCGAGCACCGAGAGTCGGCAACTGCCCCCGGCCCACCTTTTGAAGGTGAAGCGGGCCTTTTGACGGCGGCAGAATACAATTCCCCGAGGACGCGCCAATGCGCGGATAGCGTCGGCCTTCAGGACAGCGCGAGTTGGCTTTCCTTGGCGACGCGTTCGAAGGCTTCGGTCGAGCTCTTGATCCGGTACTGACAGTCGTCACCATCGGTCGGCAGGAGGCGGATGACCTCATACGAGCCGCTGGCAGCGGGGCGTGCGACATTGCTCGCGGTGAACAATACGCGCGCGCCAATAGGGAATTTGTGCTTCAACACCCTCTCCATCACTCAAACAACGCCTGCCACGCCCATGGTCCCACTGCGTCGGCCGGCCGGAAACCCGGCCGCTGTATAGCATGCAGCGGGCGTTTTTGGCCAGCAGTATGCAACATGGCAAACGTGCGAATTTTGCAGTTATTTCAGCGTGATGCCGCCAGCCGATGATACCGCTGGAACCGGTCCTTCAGGCGGTATGAAGCCAACGGCCGTCGGGGCTGGCGTGATCCACCGCCTTGCGCGGTTCCTGGGCCAGAATCTGGCCCAGCCGGTCGATCGGGATGTCGTGGCGCGCAGCCAATGGGTCGACATTGTCGCTGCGGAACTGGTCGGCCGAGCAAGCCCAGGATTCCCGTGAGGTCCCTCTCCTCGCCGACCACTCGGGCGATCGAGCGAGGCCCGATCGCAACCACGGATTACACGTTCTCGAACTTTTCGATGACCAGCGTTTCGGCGAGCCCGTCCCGAGTCCATTCCTGGAGCGCCGGCAGCGCCAGCATCGTGTCCATGTAGGCCTTGGTCTCCGGCGTGACCTCGATTGCGTAGGTGCGGAAGCGGTGCACCACCGGGGCATACATCGCATCCGCCGCGCCGAAGCGCCCGAACAGGAACGGTCCATCGGCGCCATACCGGGTCCGGCACTCGCGCCAGATCTCCTGCACGCGCGCGATGTTGGCCTCTGCGTCCGCCGACAGCGTCACGGCGCGCACCGGGCGATGCAGGTTCATGCCGCATTCGTTGCGAAGGGCCATGAAGCCGGAATGCATCTCGGCGCACACCGAACGGGCATGGGCGCGGGCGGCGGCATCGTGCGGCCACAGTTTCACTTCCGAATAGCGCTCGGCAATGTATTCGATGATGCTGAGCGAATCCCACACCGTGATGTCGCCGTCGACCAGCACCGGCACCTTGCCGGCGCGGCTGAACGAGATGATCTGCTCCTTGTCCGCGGGATTATCGGTGTAGAGCGGGATGAGGGTCTCCACGAACGGGATGTCGTTGGCGCGGAGCGCGAGCCAGGGCCGCATCGACCATGACGAGTAATTCTTGTTGCCGATTGCGAGTTTCAGCGCAGCCATGTCATCCATCCTTCCCGATACGCCTTGAAGCGAGCCGCTTTTAACGCCATCGCCTGCCGCCAATCAATCGTTGCTGCACCTCGCCATGCGTGGCAAGCGTTGCGATCCTCGCCAGGAGACAGACATGAGCAGGCATTGGGTCGACATCACCGCCGTCGGCTTCTTCATCATCGAATGGCTGGTCTACGCGCTGACGCTGGAGCATTCGGCCTATGGCCGCGACAGCCTGTCGGCGCGCATGAACCGCTACCGCGAGGTGTGGGTGCGCCGCCTGCTCGACCGCGACGCGCGCATGGTCGACATGCAGATCATGGCCTCGCTGCAGAACGGCACCGCCTTCTTCGCCTCCACCAGCCTGATCGCGCTCGGCGGCGCGCTGGCGCTGCTGCATGCGACCAACGACGCGATCACGATCTTGAGCAAGCTGCCGATCGATCTCAGCACCTCGCCGGCCATGTGGGAGCTGAAATGCGTCGGCCTTGTCCTGATCTGCGTCTACGCCTTCTTCAAATTCGCCTGGTCGTACCGCCTGTTCAACTATGTCGCGATCCTGTTCGGTGGCATGCCTGCGGCCTCGCAGCGTGACACGCCGGAGGCCGAAGCTCATGTGATCCGCACCTCGCGCCTGTTCGAATCCGCCGGCCGCCATTTCAACCGCGGCCAGCGTGCCTTCTTCTTCGCACTCGGCTATCTCGGCTGGTTCGTCAGCCCCTGGGTATTGTTCGTGACCACGGCAGCCGTGGTAATCGTGACCTGGCGACGGCAATTCGCCTCGAGCGCGTGGGAGGCCATGGCGCCGGAGGTGGTGGATGGCGAGGAGATGCGGAAGCGCGGTCGTTGACGCGCTCGTGTCCCGGACGCGCTGCAGCGCTCTTGCGCTGCGTCCGGGGTACGAGAGCGGGAGTGTGGCGGACAAGTCGCTGCGCTCGCATTGACGCAGTATGAGGCGGCAGCGCCACTTTTCCAGCTCGCATTTTGAATTGCAGACATAGCTTCGCACTCTCGCGGCGCATTTCCCCCGTATCTTTGCCTGGTCACTTCACCCTCTTATCCAAGAGGGCACAGGGAAGCCTGCGATCAAAGTCCTAAGCCGGCGGTCTCGGCCTGCTATGCGTAGCGATTGCCGCACGGGAAGTCCGTAAAGCCGCTTTGATCTATCTCAATTCTCTGACAGGAGCGGGCATCAGTTTGAGAGAGTCGCGTCCATCGCTTCGCCGCGCCGGCCGGGCGGTTGGGCGCTTCCAGGGAGCTCGATATGATCAAGTCGCTCGGAATTGCCACGTTCGCCTTCTTCTTCGCAGTATCGGCTCAGGCGATGACACCTGCCCCGATTGCACAGCCCGAAAGCCTGATTACGGAAGTCGCTGCTGCTTGCGGCATCGGCAGGACGCGTATCAACGGCGTGTGCGTGGCACGGACGACCGTCCGGCATACCCGTCGGGCGGTTCGCAGATGTGTGAGAGGGACGACGTGCTGATTGGTTGTCCTCAAGGACAATACGCAAATTGGTGCGTCGCGATTAGAATTCCGGAGTACCGACCCCAACGGTACATCGACGCCCCCACCGGCCTCAGTCTTTCCAGACTGAGGCCGTCTTGCGCCTGAAAGGTTGGACGGACCGGTCACCTTGTGGGATTTATCGACGCGGGGAACAACTCCAACCGCAACGCTGATGCCGGCACGCCAACAATCAGTCTTCGAGAGCCGGTCATCGTCAACTGACAAAGCTGACGCTGCAGGTGAATAGCGCAAACACAAAAAGCAAATGTTTACGCAATTTGCCACTCGACCATCAACGCGATGGTCTTCATTTTCTCGTCTGATAATTGCCTTGCGCACCTTGTTTGGTCGGATGCTCGGAGTGGTCCTGTCGTAGTGGAGGTGGCGGCATGTCCGAAATGGTGGAAGTGCTCGCCGGAACGAGTTTATTTCTACTCGCCTTCTCGCTGCTGATATTCGACATCCCCCGCTACACCTTATCGCTGGTGTCTCTTGCTCTGTTCAGCTCGAAGCGGCGAAGCGCCAGCGCGACGGTTAGCCAGGCGACAGTAAGCGTGATTATCCCGACATTCAACGGCGGCTCCGGGCTTGGTCCTTCGATCAACTCGCTGCGCCGGCAAACCCTGCGACCTGTCGAAATCATCGTCGTCGACGACGGCTCCACCGACGAAACACGCGCGGTAGCGGAGCGGGCGAGAGCGCAGGGCCTGGTTGACATGGTCATCTGCCATGGGACCCGCTGCGGCCGCAGCGCTGCCATCAACGCTGCAGCACGGTTCGCCCGCGGCGCTCTGCTTTTGACCGTGGATGCCGACACTGTCTTCGAACCGAACGCGGTTGAGCGCCTCGCTGCTGCGTTCGGCGATCCGCTCGTCGCCGGCGCAAGTTGCAGCATCGCGGTCAGCAACGAGCGCGACTCGATATGGACAGGACTTCAAAGCGTCGAATACCTGATGTCGATCACCGCGGGGCGGTCGATCCTCGACGTGGTGGATGCGATCGCGTGTCTGTCCGGCGCCTGTTCCATGTATCGCCGGGATATTTTCGCGCAGCAGGGCGGGCTCGACGTCGGCCCGGGAGAGGATATGGAGTACACCTTGCGGCTCCGCAGGCTCGGCTATGTCATTCGCTTCGTGTCGGACGCCTGGGCGGAAACAGCCGGCCCCGCAGGCGGCGTAAGTCTGTTGCGCCAGCGGGCGCGCTGGGATCGCGATGCTCTGCGCATCCGTTTCATGATGTATGGCGAGCTGAGTTTTCGCCACCCGCTGGAGCGTTTACCGGACACAATCCAACGGCTGGACTTCATCGTCTTCGATCTCGTTCCGACGCTCAGCCTGCCATTCTACTTGGCCTACATCGTGCTGCTGTTCGGCTCGAATGCCGTGTTGTTTCTGTCGGCGATCTACCTATTGTTGCTCTGGATCTCGGTATTCAATATGGCACTTGTGTTCGCCCTATTCCATCGATCCGTCGGAACCTTCGGCTGGAAGATGGCGCTGATCTTTCCGCTTTACCAAGGCGTCTATCTGAAGTGCGCGCGGTTCTTTTCCTATTCTTCAGAAATTATCTTTGCCTCGTCGCGGAACGATGATTTCGTACCGCCGCGCGTTCGCCGTGCATTATTCGGAGATCGGACAGAAGAGGTGGCCAAATGACAGTCACCCTGACGCGACTCGATCCGCATATTCCCGATCCTATCGAGAGCCGTCGGCGTGCGGCCGGACGGGCCGTCCGCGCCGCCTATGCGACAATCGTATTCGGCATACTCGCATTCTTTGTCGTCTATTTCGGGAGGCCCCTCCTCTATCTCGGCGGCCCAGGTAGCGTGTCCTCGCCGAGATATTTGGTTTCACTGCCTTACATCGTGCAGATTAACAGCATCACCGTGCTGAGAGGTGCATCGGTCAGGGCCGGCGAAGAAATCGGAAGGGTTCGGTCTCCGCAGCACGATGAAATCGTCGCGACTTATATGCGCTCGCTCGCGGACATCGCTGGCCGCAAGGCGGAACTGCGTGTCAAAGCCCGGGTTGCGCGCGAATCTCTCGACGCGACGCGCTCACATTTGCGCCTTGCTGAGGAAGCTGTCGAGCTTATCGCAACCTCATCGGCTGCGAGCCTGAATTACCGCATAGACATGTCCCGGGAGCGCGCCCTGGCGAACAAAGCCGTGGTCTCGCAGGAGGCGGAAGCCGCCGAAGCCAGCACTCAATTGGCTGCTCTCGACGAATTCAGCCGGCAACTCGGTGACCGCCTCGAAAAAATTGAAAGCAGATTTGCCGATGGGAGAGTCTTTGCGCCCATAGCTGGCATCGTCGCGAACAATCCTGCGCGTGCCGGCCAATCGCTGGTGGCGGGCACTCCGATTGCAGAAATTCTCGACCCTACGGATGTCTTCGTCGACTGGTACGTTCCCAACGAACGCCTGTCCGATCCAAAAGTCGGCAACGAAGTCTTTGTGCTGTTCGGCAACCGACGAATTCTGGGCAAAATCGCGGAAATTTTGCCTGTGTCCGATGTGTACCCCGGAGCGGGCTCATCGGCGGCGCGCGAGCGTACCGCCTCGCAAATCGCGCGAATTCGGTTCAGCCCAGGCGCACATCCCCCGGCGCTGAACTCGGCCGTCGACGTTCACATGCACTACACACAACTCAGCGCGCGGATCGCTTCCATGCTGGTGGGACTATTCGGGCTCGACGAGCTGTGAGAGGGAGCGAGGTGCAGCATGCAGATCGAAGGGACTCAAACGAATTGCCCGGCTTGCGGCTCATCCGCTCTGATCTCGTTTCCGGTATTCCACCACATGATCTGCGCCTACGTTGGTCCGGAGTATGACTTCGCACCAAGCATCGCGGGATATACGTGCCCGAAGTGCTGCCGCGACATTGTATCGGCTGACCCGGCTTGCGAGATCGTGGGCACTAGCGCGCGGTGCACAAGGTGTTGGGTTGAGATCGTGGTGTCCCCAGCGTGTGCTCCGGCTGGCTTGTAAGGATTAGCGGCGATCTCGGCTTGTCCGTCGCCAGACGCAACGTTGGACGTCCGGTCATTCTATGCGCTGAGCAGCAAGTGGGGGCCGTACGCTAGGAGGCCATTCCGATCAGGTCTGACAACTTGACGTGCCCGTCGCCGCGACCGACCTGGGTGGTCTCGCTTCAGGCACAAAGCGGAATATATTTGCGAGCGGATTGACAGAGGGGACACAGAGGCGGTCGTGTAGCCCGGATGGAGCGCAGCGGCGCAATCCGGGAAGGTGCCAGACGCAGCGCGAGCGGCCCCGGATTGCGCTGCGCTCCATCCGGGCTAGATGACTACCTGCTAGCCGCCGAAATCCCGTGGTGTGAACGGCAGGTCCATCACCTTCCATTCCCCGTATTTATCGGCCGGCAGCATCTTGTAGGGCTGGCAGGCCTGAAGCGCGCTCATGGCGGACTTCACGAGCGCAACGCCCTTTGCCGACGGCGGGGCTTCGATCAGGATCGGCTCCCGCGCCAGCGTGCCGTCGGTCGCGAGCACCGTGCGCAGCTTGATGTTGACGTTGTCGGTCGGCGCAACCCCGGCCGGCAGTTTGGCGCAGCTACGCAAGTGACGACGCAGCTCGGCGATCACTTCGGCCGGCAACTTGGCCGCGATTGAATCCTTGGCATCGCCGCCATCGTCCTTGGGGGCGTCCTTCGGCAGCTCCGCCGGCAATTCCGGCGGCAGGCCCAGCATGACGCCGTACTTGACAGTGACGTCAGGCTCCGGCGCCTGAAAGGCCGGGGGCGGCGCGGCTGGCTGCTGCATCGCTTGTGGCAGTAGCTGCGGCGCCGGGGGCTGCGGTGTCGGGGGCTGCGGCGTCGCCTGAGGCGGCGGCGACTGCGATGGCTGAGGCTGTGGCTGTGGCTGTTGAGGCTGCGGTTGCGTCTGCGCATTTGCCTCGCGCTGCTGCTGCGACGTCTGTGAAGGCTGTGGCTGCGGCTGTTTCTGCTGCGGCTGTTCAGGCGAGGCCTGCTGCTTCGAGGACGGTGCCGCGGCCTGCTGCCTCGCCTCGGGCTTCGGCGCGGCCGCCGCCTTGTCCTTGTCGGTGAAATCCAACTTCGGCAGTTTCAGGTCAGGGGTCGGCTCCGGCGGCTTCTTGAGTTTTTCCTCGGCCTTCTCCTCGGCCTTGGCCTCCTCCTGCTTCACCTGCTCCGGCGTCACGATGCTGACGGAAACCGATTCGGGCGGGCTGGCGTGAAACGGATGGACTTTGCTGATCACGATGATCAGCGCGACCAGCGTCAGATGGGCGATCGCCGACGCTGCAATGTCCGTCCGTATGATCTTCCGCAGTTCCATCGCCTGACTTCAGGTTGCCAAGCTGGTCCTAGCATACGGCAGCCCCCTCTCAATCCCATTTTGGCGCGAAGCCGAAATCGGTCAGGCGGCCCCTGGGACTGGCCAGCGCGGCGATTTGGGCCATCTCGTCGTCCGAAAGCTCGAAATCGAAGATCTCGATGTTTTCCGACAGGCGTTCGACGCGCGAGGTGCGCGGGATCGCAGCGACATTCTGTTGCACCAGCCAACGCAGGCAGACCTGCGCCGGCGTCTTGCGATGAAGACGCCCGATCTCGGCGAGCGTCTGGTCGGTCTTGATCCGCCCCTTGGCGATCGGGCTGTAGGCGACCAGCGCGAGCCGGTGCTGATCGCAGGCCGCCCTCACCTTCGCCTGGTCCAGATAAGGATGGTATTCGACCTGATTGCAGGCCAGCGGCTCCGGTGACAACGCCACCGCCTGCTCGATCAGCGCGACGGTGAAATTGGAGACGCCGATGTGGCGGGTCAGGCCCATGCGCTTGGCGTGCGACAGTGCGCCCAGCGTCTCCTCCAGCGGCACGTGCGAATTGGGCCAGTGCAGCAGCAGGAGATCGACCGAGGGAAGCCGCATGCGCGCCAGACTCTCCTTGACCGAGCGCTCGAGATCATGGGGCGCAAAATGGTTGGTCCAGACTTTTGTCGTCAGGAAGATGTCGTCGCGGCGCACGCCGGAGGCACGCAAGCCGTCGCCGACCTCGCGCTCATTCTCGTAGACCTGTGCGGTATCGATGTGGCGATAGCCGAGCCGTAGCGCCTGCTCGACCACACGTGCGCACATGCGCCCGCTCAGCTCCCAGGTTCCGAGCCCGATCGCCGGTATTCTTGCGCCATTGGTCTCGACGAACAGCATGAGGAATCCTCTCTGTCGCGGTCGCCCCAAATCATCGTCCAGGCGTCATTATGAACCCGGCTGGCGACACTGCCAACGGACGACGCCGGCCGCCGAGCCGGATCTTGCGCGCAATACTAACGGGAGGTTCGCGCCAGACCTTGACGCCAGACCTTGACGTCAGGCCTTGAGCTCAGGCTTTGGCGAGCGCCTGGAACACGGTGTCGGGCGCATGCGCGATCACCGCGAGCAGCGCGCGGGCGGGTCCCCGCGGGGCGCGCTTGCCCTGCTCCCAGTTGCGGATGGTCTCGACGGGAACGCCGAGTTTGGCCGCAAACTCCATCTGGGTCAGGCAGGCCCGTCGGCGCAAATCGCGCACGGCGAGTGAGCTGGCTTCGGCCGGCGCTGCGCTGGCCGCAGGCTGGATTGGCAAGGGCTGGATTGGCAAGGGCTGGATTGAAAAGGGCTGGATCGGAAGCGGCTGGACAGGAAACTCCTGCCCGTCCCGCAACTCGACGATCCGTCCGTCCGCCTTCAGCCGCACACGCATGCTCATTCCCCCAAGCACGGCGATGATGCGGCAGGCCGCTTAAGTTCGGATTAAAGATGATGGCCAGTAGCCCGGATGGAGCGCAGCGCAATCCGGGGCGTCTCTCGAGCCGACGCAGCGGCACCGGATTACGCTTCGCTCCATCCGGGCTACGAATTTCAACAGCTCCTACCTCAACCCGAACCACAATGTCGCGATGCCGAGGAAGGAGAAGAAGCCGACGACGTCGGTGACCGTTGTCACGAACGTGCCAGAGGCGACAGCCGGATCGGCCCTGACACGTTCGAGCGCCATCGGGATCAGGATGCCTCCGAGCGCGCCGGCGAAGAGGTTCACGATGATGGCAAGCCCGATGACGACGCCGAGGCCCGGGATCCTGAACCAGGCCACCGCGGCCACGCCCGTGATCACGGCAAAGGCGAGACCGTTGACGAGGCCGACCAGGCCCTCGCGCATCACCACGCGCCAGGCATTGGAGGAGCCGAGCTCGCGCGTCGCCAGCGCCCGCACCGCGACCGTCATGGTCTGGGTCGCGGCATTGCCGCCCTGGCTTGCGACGATCGGCGCCAGCACGGCAAGCGCCACCATCTTCTCGAGCTGGCCCTCGAACAGGCCAAGCACGGAGGACGCCAGAAATGCGGTGGCGAGATTGACCAGCAGCCAGTTGAACCGCGCGCGCGCAATGGTGAACACGGTGTCGGAGAGCTCTTCGTCGCTGTTGACGCCGCCGAGTGCCTTGAGGTCCTCGTCCGCCTCTTCCTCGATGACGTCGACGACGTCGTCGACGGTGATGACGCCGACGAGCCGGTCCTGGGTGTCGAGCACCGGGGCTGCGACGAGATTGTACTTGCCGAACATGCGCGCCACCTCCTCCTGGTCCTCCAGGACGGAGACGCGGCGGCGATCCTCGTCGGTCAGCTCGGCAAGCGCCACCGGGCGGCGGGCACGCAGCAGCACGTCGAGCGAGACCGCGCCCTGCCAGTGCTGCTCCTTGTCGACGACGTAGATCTCGTAGAAGCGGTCGGGCAGATCCGGCGTCTCGCGCATGTAGTCGATCGCCTGTCCCACGGTGAAATCCTGCGGCACCGCGATGAACTCGGTCTGCATCCGGCGGCCGGCGGAATTTTCCGGATAAAGCAGGCTGCGCTCGAGCACGACGCGCTCCTTGAGCGGCAGCTTCTCGAGGATCTCCTCCTGATCGGCCTGATCGAGCGTTTCCAGCAGCTCGACCGCATCGTCGGATTCGAGCTCGAGCACACCTTCCGCGACCGTCTGCGGCGGCAGTTCCTCGAGGATCTCCTCGCGCACGCCCTCGTCGAGCTCGTTTAGGGCGGAGAAGTCGAAATCGCGCCCCGTCAGTTCGACCAAGCGGACCCGATCGTCAGGCTCGAGAGCCCCGATGAGATCGCCGAGATCGGCCTCGTGCAGCTCGGCAACGCAGGCGCGTAGCGCAGCGCTGTCGCCGGCCTCGATCGCATGGGCAATTTCCGCGACGAATTCGTGACGAATCTCGCCGTCTTCATTGCGCATCGGCACGTGGTCGAGTACCGATTCCGCGGCAGACGCGGCACCGTCCAGATGTTCATCCATGGCGCGCCTCGCCGTTCGACAGGTTGGAACGAGTGGTCTGAGCTGATGGTTCAGGCAATACCCACAAGGCAACTCTGAGCGCAATGACAAAGATGCTTCGACTGAGGTGGGCCTCGATGGCGGCGGGCGCAGCCCTCGCCGCCATCAGCGGCATCGCCTCGACTGAAGCCGCCGAGTGCCCGCGCAAGGACGCGCTCGGCACCTCCCGCATCCTGAGCGTTGACGCCAAGACCACGCCGCGCGTGGGCCTGAAGAGCTTTCCGCAGACGTTGCCACTCGCCGACCACGAGGTCGTGCTGACCTTCGACGACGGACCGCATCCGCCGACGACGTCGAAGGTATTGGCGGCGCTGGCGCAGGAATGCGTGCGCGCGACCTTCTTCCTGATCGGCCTGCACGCCACCGAACACCCCGACATAGTCAAGCGCATCGCCCGCGAGGGCCACAGCATCGGCCACCACACCTTCTCGCATCCGTTCATGGCGCGGATCCCCCTCGACAAGGCGAAGAGCGAGATCGACCGCGGCATCGCCGCCGACGAGATGGCGCTGCACGGCACGCCGACGACGACACCCTCGACGCCGTTCTTCCGGTTTCCCTATTTCGAAGCCACGCAAGCCCAGCTCGACCTGCTGCAGTCCCGCGGCATCGTCGTGTTCGGGGCTGACCTGTGGGCCAGCGACTGGAACGAGATGACGCCGGAGCAGGAATTGAAGCTCGTCACCGAGCGCCTCGCCGCCGCCGGCAAGGGTATCATCCTCTTCCACGATCCCAAGGCGCGCACGGCTGCGATCATGCCGGCCTTCCTGCGGTATCTGAGGGAGAACGGCTATCGGGTGGTTCACGTCATGCCGGCGGGCACATCACAGAAGAGTGCCGATGCGCATTGATGCCGGAATGTCACGCCGGCGCAAAATGGGGTGATTTGGGCCCTATTAACAGTCTGTTCATGCTACGCCATGCAAGTATCAAGGGGACTTGTCGCGGCACGGTTCGGGGTCGGGGTTCTTGCGCCTGAACCGTTTGCCGATGTCTCCGCCCTACTATGGCGGCAATCGCGCAAGAGGGCAGACGGGGTTCATGATCGGAAGTAGCGTTGTTGCTCGGACGCGATCGTGGATCGTCCTTTGCTTTGGCGGATTTCTTGGTGTCCTGGCCATCGGCTCGCCGGCGGCCATTGCGGCCGACTGCCCCGGCCATCCGGACGCGCTCGGGACCTCCCGCACGCTCGTGGTCGATCCGCACGCGCATCCCCTCATCGGCACCATGCAATACCGCGAGACGCTGCCGCTGAAGGACCATGAAGTCGTCCTGACCTTCGACGACGGCCCGTTGCCGAAATATTCCAACCAGGTGCTGCAGATCCTCGCCGACGAGTGCATCAAGGCGACCTTCTTCATCATCGGCGAACAGGCCAAGGCGAATCCGGAAGGCGTGCGCAAGCTGGTCGCGGCGGGCCACACAGTCGGCACGCACAGCATGAACCATCCGCTCACAATGGACCGGATGCCGCTCGACAAGGCCGAGGCGCAAATCAATGGCGGCATCGAGTGGACATCGGCCGCGATGACCGATCCGTCCAAGCTGGCGCCGTTCTTCCGCATTCCCGGCCTGATGCGCGCCGAAGGTGTCGAGAACCTTCTGATCTCGCGCGGCATCCAGGTCTGGAGCGCCGATTTCCCGGCCGACGACTGGCGCCATGTGTCGTCCGATCGCGTCTATCAGCTCGCGATCCAGCGGCTCGAGGCCAAGGGCAAAGGCATCCTGCTGCTGCACGATATCCAGGCCCGCACGGTGGCGGCGCTGCCGAAGATCATCCGCGACCTCAAGGCGCGCGGCTATCGCATCGTGCACGTGGTGCCCGCGACCGCCGAGCAGCCGGCGACGCCGACAACGCCGGTGGAATGGCTGCTGCATCCGCCGACCGAGACCACACCGATCGCGCGCTGGCCGGCCGTGCCGAACTTTGTGTTCGCGCAGACCAAGACGCTTCCGGCGCCCTCGCTGGCCGACCTCAACGCGCAGACCGCGCATCGGCCGCTGCTGCCGCGCAAGACCATGGCGCTCGCCAATGTCGCGGCCTCCCTGCCCGTGCCCGGCCGCGATCTCTTTGCGATCCCCGAGGGCTCGGTCGAGGTGCTGCTGTCGACGACCTTGTCGCGGCGCGCCGCGCCGCGCCTGGCCATGGCGGCCGAGACGCCCCGTGCGGCCAAGGGCAAAGCCGTCAAGCCGCGCGCTGCCCGCACCGCACATGCTGTTCATGGCACACCGAAGCATGCCGCAGAGGCCGAGGGCACTGCCCCCAAGAGCACTGGCCCCAAGAGCACTGCCCCCAAGAGCGCCGCGCCCAAGAGCACCGCGCCACGCCCGACCCGTGTGGCGAGCCTGAAGAAGCGCGCGCAGTAGAGCCTATTGTCGCATGATGTTAGCGACGCAGAGCAGCACGATCAACGCCAGGAAGAACAGGTCCATATAGGACTTGACCTCGCCGTCGCGCCGCAGCCGTGCGACGTCGACCACGACCTGCCTGCGCGTGTTCGTTCCGCCCGCGCCGTCATTGATCGGGCCTTGTAGGCGCTTCGTCTCGGCCTCCAGCCGCTCGATCTTCTGGTAGAAGTAAAACGCCCGCAGCGTCGAGGCTGCGCGCATGCCGCTATAGATCAGCACGAGGATCGCGATGATCGCCCGGTTCTGGTACTTCTCCATGAAATTCAGGCTGAAATAGACCATCGCCATGAATGCGAAATTGGTCACGAAGCGATAGACGAAGCTTAGAAAGACCATGCGGGCTCAAGCCTTGAAGGGTGGTGCAACCGGACCGTGTTGCGAATGCGGGGATCAGAGGCCAGACCGGAACAGCCGACCTGAATGCACTGCAGGCCGGTCTACGCCAATTTTGTTTCGACAAAGATACTATTGCCCCGGCAATGCCGCCTTTTAGCCACGCCCGGCCATAATGCAAGCCGGAGCACGGCCGTCGGTCCCTTCCGCGCGCCCGTTGGCTGCAAGGGCTCCTTGGAGATTTGGCCGAAGTCCCGATAGACTGGGTTACCACTGTGGGGTCTGCCGATGCCGAAGAAGGGAATTACCGGCCACGACGACTGGGTTCTGACCGAGGCGCTGGCGACTGCGCTGGTCGCGCTGGAGCAGCTCGACACCAAGCACCAGCCGAACGCGCATATGGACGACATCCGCAAGATGCTCTCGAACGGCAAGGAGCCGGCGGCGGTGAGCCTGCACCTCGCCCAGGCCAAATGCCGGCTGTTTCCCGACCTCGATCCGCTGGAGATCTACCGGGAATACGGCATCGGCGAGGAATATGGCTGAGGGCGCCGTTGACCGGCCGGACTCAAGGTCCGCCGGCGACCGATCCGGCGATCACCATGACCAGCGCGGCCAAGTCGATCTTGCCGTTGACGATCAGCTCCTGCGAGGCTTTCGCATCGTCCGCGCGTTCGACCTTCAGCAATTGCGGCTGGTTGGCCGCCTGCCGCTTCAGCTCCTCGACGATGGCTTCCGTGAGTTTCTCTTCCAGCATGGGCTTGTCCTCAGGCCGCCATCGCACGGCAGGATTGTGCGCAGGAGCGGCACATGGCGACGCACTCGTCCATGCCGCCGATCCGCTCGCAATCCTCGGCGCATTCGCTGCAGATTTCGGCGCATTCGCCGCATGTGTGCCGGTGATGCGGCGTATTGATCAGCATGAAATGAGCCGCCGTCCGGCACATTTCGGCGCACGCCATCATCAGGCGGAAATGCTTGGGCTCGACGTGCTTGCCGCCCGTTTCGAGGCAATGGTTCATCGCCGTGCCGAGGCAGGTCTGGTAGCAGCTCATGCAGAGCGCGATGCAGCGCGTCATGTCTTCGGATTGAGCCATCCGTTTTCTCCAATGCTCGCCCCCTGCACGGGTCAACCGAGGGGATGTTGTGATCGTTCCTGCCGTCGTGCCGATTGTGACGTCCAGGGAACCTCGCAAAGCTAGCCGTAACGCCTCGCGCGCACCGCGCGGTAGCGGGCATCGGTCTGCGGCTTGATGAATAGCGCCGCCACGCTTGGATGGCGTTTGCGTATCTCCGTCTCGATCGCAACGACGCATCGCTCGATGTCGTCGGCGCGCTTGTCATCCGCAAATTCGATGCTGAGGGCCGCAACGACCTCGATCGGCGACAGCTGCACCGTCAGAAGGCCGTTGGCCCTGAGCACGCCGGGCGAACGCCTTGCGATGTCGAGGACCGATCGTGCAAGCTCCGGATCGGCGGGCTCGCCGATCAGCAGGCTCTTGCTCTCGCGCGCGAGACCGATCGACACGATCGCCAGCAATATCCCGATCAGGATCGAACCGATCCCGTCCCAGACCGGCTGGCGCAGCCATACGGCGGCCGCAGTGGCCGCCGCGGCAATGGCGATGCCGACCAGCGCCGCGCTGTCCTCGAGCAGCACCATGAATGCCGGAGGATCCTTGCTGCGAACGAAAGCCTGATAATATCCGAACCGCTGGCCGTCGGAGCTGAAGCGCCGCAGGGCAACCAGCCAGGAGCCGCCTTCAAACAGGAATGACAGCCCGAGCACCACGAAGCTGACGATCGGACTCTCGATCGGCTCGGGTGCGGCGACATGCAGGATGCCCTGATACAGCGAGACACCGGCGCCCAGCGCGAAGATCAGCAGCGCAACGATGAAGCTCCAGAAATACAGCTCGCGCCCATAGCCGAGCGGATGGGATTCGTCGGGCGAACGGCTCGCGCGCCGGTAGCCGTAGAGCAGCAGGATCTCGTTGGTCGTGTCGACGAGCGAATGCACCGCTTCGCTCGTCATGGCCGAACTTCCCGTCCACGCGGCGGCGCCGATCTTCGTGACCGCGACCAGGACATTGCCGAAGAGCGCCGCATAGACCGCGGTCTTCGAGGATGATTCTGTGACCAAGGTCCGATACCCCGTTCCTCATGCCAGCCGCCGCGGCAGGCTGTTGTGGATCGTGCAGGCGGCGAGCGCGGCGTGGCCGAACGCGACCGAAATCTGGTGCAGGTCGGTGACGACGTCGCCGATCCCGTAGAGCCCGTCGACCGAGCTGCGCTGATGGTCGTCGACTTTCAGATGGCCGTCTGCGGTGTGTTCGGCCCCAAGCGTCATCGCGAGATGCGAGCGCACTTCCGCACCCATCACCGGGTAGACCATCTCGAATCGCGCCGTCCGGCCATCGGCGAAGACCGCTTCAACGCCGTCGTCTCCCCGTCTCAGGCGCAGGCCGGGCGCGAGCACGATCTCGACACCCGCGTCATTGAGCTCCGGTGCCGCGGCCTTCCCGTCATCCTCGCCCGTTGCCAGCAACGTCACGTCGCGCGAGTAGCCGCGCATGAACAGCGCCTTGCCGGCGGCACGGTGAAGCGGACCGACGATGCCGATGCGACGGCCGATCGCCTCGAAGGCGTCGCAGATGGGACAGTAGCGCAACAGCCCGTCCGCGACTGCCGCGCGCCATTCGTCGAATGGCGGATGGGTATCGACGATGCCGCAGGCAAGGATGACGGTGGCGGCGGTATGCGCGCCGCCGTTCCAGATTGCCAGAAACCCTCGCTCGTGTCGCCGCAAGGCGGTGACTTCGGCGGCCACCCGCGTGACCGCGAGTTCGCCGAGTTGCGCGGACATGCGCGCAAGCAGGTCGGTACCGGACAGGCCGTGGACGAAACCCGGTACATTGTGGCTGCGCGGGATCAGCGCCGCCCGGCTCGCGCCTGCGTCCACGACACAGACGCGGCGCCGAAATCGCGCGAGGTAGATCGCAGCCATCAGCCCGGCGGGGCCGCCGCCGACGATCAGGCAATCATAGGGTTCATCATCCGCCGTCATTTGGGATTTGGATCGGACAGGCCCGCACCGGGCTCGCGAAGCTTTCCGCTCCGCGCCAGCCGGACCGCATTGCCCAGCGCGCGTGCGGCGTTCTGCACCTCTGTCTGGAATGCCCTGTCGTCATCGAGGTCGCGGTGCGAGGTGGCGTATGGCTCCATGTAGCCGACATAGCCATCGAGCTCGGCGAAGCGGCCCGCCGAGATCAGCTGCATATCGGTCAACCAATCCGACAAGGCCCGGCGCACGCCCTCGGCACCGACTGCATCGCCGTGAACGACGAGACCGAAATGACGGCCGGCGAGATGGCGTGGATAAGACCAGCCCTTCAGCTCCAGCTCCTTGGCCTCGGCAGCCTTCTTGCCATGGGTCGAGGTCGGATCGGGATTGCCGCCGTCGGCGCAGACCATGCGGTCCATCATCGCCTTCAGTCCGGCGGGCACGTGGTACCAGTTCACCGGCGTCACGATCAGGATGCCGTGGGCCGCGACCCACAGCGGATAGATATCGTTCATCCAGTCGTCGGTCTGCCCCAGCGAATAGTTCGGATAACAGCTGCACGGCCAGTGGCAGAGCGGCATCGCGGTTCCAACGCAGGATTTGCAGGGATGGATCGTCTTGCCGAACTCCGAAGCCAGGCGCGACAGATCGAGGACGTCGACGGCAAAGCCAAGCTCGGTAAAGACCGGCTCGGCGAGCTCGACCAGACGCCAGGTCTTGGACATCTCGCCGGGACAGGTGTGCTCGCTGCGCGCCGAGCCGTTGATGATGAGGATGCGCGGCGTCTCGTCCGCATCGTCATGGCGCCGCTGCGCCGCCAGGATCTTCGCGCGCGCATCGAGCCAGTCGATGGCGATGTCGTAGTCGGGATCGGCGAATCCGGCGCCCGCCTTTCGCGTCAGCGGGGCCTTTCGTGAATTGCTGTAGGCATCCCAGGCAGCACCAACGATGGCATCGAGCTCGCGCTGGAGCGGTGCAAAGGCGGGATCGACGAACCGGCTCCTGTAGCGGCGCTCGAAGGCCTCGCGCGAGAGCTTGACGGGCGGCATCCCCTTGCGAATGTCGGCTTCCGTCATGCTCGCTCCTCGCAAGGTCGGTACAGTCCCACCAACCCGGGGCGTAGCGTGCGGTTCCTCCTCGCTCTCCTCTCGTGGCTCTACTGGCGAACAACGTCCGGCGGCACATCGAATTGCGCAATGCGCTGGTCCAGCCGCCACAGTTCGATGCGGTGCACCAGCACGAGCGAGGCGGCCTCGCGCTTGGCCTGCTCATCATTATCGCAGACCAGGTTGATGCATCCAAACACATGCCCGTCCGGATCGATCTGGAACGCGCGGTAGTGCTTGATGCTCCGCATCGTCATCCTCCCCGTCTCGGGTACACGGGTTCGCTCAGCCAGTCCGTCAGGTTCGAGGTCACCTCGTTCTGCTTGGCGCGCTGAAGCAGCATGTCGCGCTCCTTGCCGGGCGGCAGGCTGCGCGCGCGCTCGCGAGCGGTTTGGGCAAATGCTGCCAACCGCTCCTGGAGCGATTGGGTCTGTTTCCTGCGGTTGCGTTTCGCGGTCATTGTACCTTCACAAAGCCCTTCAGATGGAAGGAATTGGGATGGGAAGAATTGGCCCCGGCGGGAGGTCGGCGCCGGGGCCAGAGTTTCGTGCCGGTTGGGGCGGCCCACCCCGGCAGTGTTGGCAGCTTCGGCCGCAACCGCAGGTTCCGGCATTTCAATAAGTTAACGGTGCGTGATTTTGCCGGTGCGAAACAAAACGGCCGAGCAGCGACGGATGCGCGCATTCCCTTCGCGCGCCCACGCCGCTTCGACTGGGCCGGAACCGAAATGCTGCAGCGCCCGGTCGCGGCCATTCGCAGCAAAGCGCAGCGCGAAGGCATTTCGCTGAAGCCGGTCAACCGCTCGCCTTACAACAGGCGATCGAAAGCAGCAGCGAAGCGGCGTTGAGTGGGGCGCCCATCCCGGCGCGTGCTGCACGTTTGGTGTCGTCGGCTCCTATTCCGGCGGCACGCGGTATCGGAGATCCTGCTCTTCCCGGTTGTCGCGGAGGGCCTTGAGCTCCGAGCGCAACATCGCGCTTTCCATCACCACTCGGCGCACCTCGCGCGTGGCGTCATCAAGCTGATCCGCGACCGCTCTGCGCTGCGCCCTGAGGGCGCGGCTTGCTTCGATCGCGCGCTCAGCGCGGGCAAGCAGGACGTCGTTCATGAAACGACGATAGAAGATTCGGGACGAAACCGCCTTTACGTAAGTTACGTCAAATACTCAAAACCAGCCATCCGCTCAAAAAACATTCGCGAACGCTAACCTGGATCAAGTCTCCCGGAACCGCAGAGAAAACGCTTAGCCGCGTCGATAGAGTTGCAAATAGCTCGGCGAGAACAGCGCCGCGTCCTTGAGCGCATCGAGATCGGTGATGGTCAGCGTGCGATCGCGCAGCACGATCAGGCCGGAGGCACGCAACTCCTGAACCGTGCGGTTGAGATGGACCACCGACAGGCCGGTGGCGTCCGCAAGATCCATTTGCGTCACCGGCATCACGCAAGAATTGCCTTCGACCATGCCGACGGGACGTAGCCGCTCGATGATTTCGCAAAACAAATGGGCCACGCGCTCGAAGGCCACCCGGCGGCCGAGATTGATAGCCCATTCGCGCTGGATGGCACTGTTGACGAGAGTCTCGCACAAGAACGCTTCCGCCAGCGAGCGATCGGCAGCCACCAGACTCTCGAACCGCGCGCGCTTGATTTCGGTGTAGGCGACCGGCGTCATCGCCGCGATGGAATGATCCATCACGGGCAGCAGGAAGGCGTGCGCATCGCAACTCTCGCCAGGAAAAAGAAAATTGACGATCTGCCGCCGGCCGTCCTCCAGCGTCTTGTAGCGGCAGAGCCAGCCCGACAGCACGAGGCGGATGCTGTCGACCGGATCGCCCTCCGAGATCAGATCCTCGCCCGCCCCTGCGCGCTGGATTCCCTCGAGCATTGCGTATTCGAGCGAGGTGCGGGCCTCCGTCGACAAGGTTCTCAGCGCGTTCAGCCGGCGAATGACCGGGTCCACCTGGCTGCGATCTATCGTCGACAAGGGCATCAGTTGGCCACCGCCGGTGTATGGAACGCCCGCTTGCTGAGAGGAATGGCGATCGTGCATTCCAATCCCCTGGGATTGAACGCCATCGTGGTCTGCCCCTTGAACTCGAACGCGAGTGTGCGCTCAAGAAGCTCGGTCCCAAATCCTTTATGCGGCGGCGGCGCAACCGGCGGCCCACCGCGCTCCCGCCACTCGAACACCAGCTCCGCCGGGTTGGTGCCCTGCTCGAGGCGCCAGGAAATCTCGATGCGACCTGTCGGCCGGCTCAAGGCGCCGTATTTCAGCGCGTTGGTTGCGAGTTCGTGAATGGCAAGGGCAAAGGTTTCCGCGGCCTTCGACTGAAAACGCACGGTGGGGCCGCTGACACGTACCTGCTCTCCTTCCCTGGCATTATAGGCCAGCAGCTCCTCGACGGCGAGGTATTCGAGGTCTACGCCGCCCTCGGGATCGCGGGTCACCAGCGCCTGGGTTCGGGCGAATGCGTTGAGCCGGCCATCGAGATGGGAAGCAAACTCCTCGACCGTCGAACTGCTATCGGCCGTGCGACGGGCGATCGAGCGCACCACGCCCAGCGTGTTGCGGACCCGATGCTGGAGCTCGGCCAGCAGCAGGCGCTGCCGCTCCTCGGCGCGGGTAATCGCGGTGACGTCAACGAACGTGATCACAACCCCGGCGATGAAATTGTCGATGCTGCGATAAGGCAGGATGCGGACGATGTAGCGCGTGCCGCTGTCTGGATCCCTGAGCTCGCGCTCGGCGATGGCAAGCGTCCGCAGCACGCCGCGAATGTCGTCATAGAGCTCCTCGATCGGGATGCGCGCCTTGATGTGCGCGATGGGACGCCCCGTGTCGGTCTCGACGAGATGCAGAACCTGCGTGATCGCCGGCGTGAAGTTCATCACGCGCAAATCGTTATCGAGGAACACGGTCGCGATTTGGGTGCTCTCCAGGAAATTCTCGAGGTCGCTGGTGGCGCGCGTCAATTCCTGGACGCGGTGGGCCAGCTCGCCGTTCACGGTGGTCAGTTCCTCATTGACTGACTGCAATTCCTCGCGTGAAGTTTCGAGCTCCTCGTTTGCCGACTGAAGCTCTTCATTGAGCGACTGGTATTCCTCGTTGGAGGACTTCAGCTCCTCGTTGGTGCTTTCGAGCTCTTCGATGGTTGCCTGAAGGCGCTCCCGCGTCGCCCGCAGCTCGCCTTCGATACGTTCGACATGCTCGGTCTGCACCAGCGCGCTGGGCCTGCTCTCGCCGGCATCGGTGTTGCGCACCGGCCCATCCTTGAACAGAACGACGAAATTGCGGTGGTCGCTGCCGCCATCCTGGATCGGCTCAACCATGATGTCGACGAGAACACGATGGCCGTTGGCGCCGAGCTGCACCTGCTCGGTATGGGCGGGCTCGTTGGTCTCCGCTGCGCGGCTGAGCACCGTACGCAGGTCCAGGCGGAGATCGCGGTGGACGAGTTGAAGCAGATCGAGCGTGGCGGCGCCTGCCGTCGGCTCGATGTAGCGGCCGGTGCGCCCGGAGAAGTGCAGGACCTGAAAGTTGCCGTCAGTGATGACATAAGCGGGCGCGTAGCGCTCCGCGACCCGTTGCGCGCGGCGCTCCAGCCCGACGTCGGGGCGGAACGAGCGCAACGGCGGCACCTCGGCGGGCGCCCTGCCCGCGACGGTCGTGATCGGAAATTCCGGCGGCAGCCGCGTTCCGGTCTCGAGCTTCTTGAAGATGCGGGCGCGGCGATCGATCGGCGCAAACAGTTTTGGATGCCGCGTCACGTTCTCGGAATTGCCGAGGAACAGGTAACGATCCGGCAGAAGCGCGAAGTGGAAGAGCGGGATCACCCGGTTCTGCAATTCGGCATTGAGGTAGATCAGCAGATTGCGGCAGGAGACGAGATCGAGCTTCGAGAACGGTGCGTCCTTGGTCACGTTGTGCTGCGAGAAGATGCACATCTCGCGCAGCTCCTTGACCACGCAATAGGTATCGCCCTCGCGCACGAACCAGCGCGCCAGGCGCTCGCTGGTCATGTCCGTCTCGATCTTGGTGCGATAGCGGCCGACGCGCGCGGCCGCCAGCGCCCGTCCGTCGATGTCGGTCGCGAAGATCTGAACCTGCGGCACGGAGTCCATTTTGGCCATGTGCTCGCGCAGGAGGATACCGATCGAATAGGCCTCCTCTCCGGTGGCGCAGCCGAGCACCCAGACGCGAACCTGCTGGCCCGCGCTCTTGCCTTCGAACATCTTCGGGACGATCTGGCTCTCCAGCACCTCGAATTCGCGCTTATCGCGGAAGAATTCGGTGACGCCGATCAAGAGGTCGTTGAAAAGGTGCTGGGCCTCATCGTCGTCGTTGCGCAGGAAATCGACATAGGCGGAAATCTCGGCGATCTGAACCACCTGCATCCGCCGCTGCACGCGACGCAGGAAGGTGTTTTGCTTGTAGCCGTGGAAATCATTGCCGGTCTTGCTGCGCAGGATGTCGGCGATGCGCGACAGCGAGGTCGCGGCAGCGGCCAGCACCTCGTCGAACCCCTGCTTCTCTTCCAGCCGCCGCAGATGACGGGCATAGACCTGGATGTGCTCGGCGATCTCTTCCGGAGAGAGCACATAATCGGCGATCGCCGCCGGCGTGTTGGAGTCCTCGAGATGCTCAGCCTCGTCGCTCGCGCCCTTTTCGGCGATAGCGAGACCACCATGATCCTTCAGCGTCGCGGTGCCCAGCGTGCCGTGGCCACCGATGCCGGACAGGATCACGCCGATCGATTGCTCGGCGCGTTCTTCCGCCAGCGAGACCAGGAAGCTGTCGATTGTTGCCCGCTCGCCGGGCGCCTGCTCGGCCGCGCGGACGGCGAAGCGACCGCCCTGGATCGTCGTGATCTGCGCCGGCGGGCACAGATAGATCGTGCCGCCCTCGATGGTTTGCCCGTCGCTGATGTCGGCGATCTTGCCGCCGTTGGAGTTTTGCACGATCCGGCGCAGCCGCGGCTCGTCGAGCGCCTCGTGATGTTGCAGCGCCAGCACGACGGCCTGATCGGCGCCCACGGTCAGCTTGGAAAAGAACCGCTCGACGCTATCCAGTGCTGTCGGCGCGGCGCCCACCCCGATGACCAGCGGGGACCTGGTCTGGCGCTCTGTTTCGACCGATTGGTCGCCGATTTCATGCATGGTCTCGGTAGCTCTCATTCATTGGCGTGAAGCGGGACGCCCGCTCGCGGCAATATCAGAAATGATGTTATCCCAACAGGTGGAAGGCGGAAACGTCGCGCTGCGTTCCATACGGCGAACATCGGTGTCAATTGCCGACCAGAGATGTACGCGCCCGGCATGGAGCCAGGCGGCCTGCCAACGCCCCCTGGATCACTCCGGACCGACTTGCTGCCGGAGATAGCTAATCCGCTGCTCGATCAGGATGCGGTGGCGGAGCCATTCCGTCAGGGTCTGCTTCAGCACCTCGACCAGCTGCTCCGCCTGGCCGGCGTCGTGGCCACCGGCACTGAGTTCACGGATCCGCTCCTCCTGATCGCGGATGCGCTGGCAACCCTCCTCGATATCCCGATCGGCCTTGATCAGGTGGCGGCGCTCGGTGTCGAGCTGCTCGGTCCAATCGGCGAGGGAAATGGTCATGGCGACCCTCAAGCCTCCCGCTTGCGAGCCGGAGGATCGAGGGACTTTAGCACGACGCGCCGGATCATGTCGGCATATTCGCGATATTCGGCAGCCCGCGCCTGGTACATCTCGGCAACCGCAGGCCGGCCGTTGCGCCGGCCGTCGGCGGCCATTCGCTGCACCAGCTCAGCCCGCTCCTCGATAATGCGCAGTGCGACCCGCAGGGCTTCATCCACTTGCCCCTCCTGCTCTTTTGCGAGGATGTCGGCGGCGAAGGCGTGACCGACCTGACAGCGGAAGCGCATCGGGTGCGAGTCCTTCATCTCGGACAGCACGCCCCCGCAGGCCGGACAGGTCAGCGCAACCGGATCAGCCACCGAGAGCAGCTTGTCACTGCCGATCCGTTCGCCGGCCGCGATCTCGACCTCGAGCCGGATCTCCGGTGGGATCGGCAGCGCGGCGCCGGCAGCCTCCCTGGCGAGATCGGACAGCACATCGCCCATTCCGGCGCCGGGGACGCAAAGATCGATGATGGTCGCCTCAAGGGCGCTTCTTGGCATTTCATCGGCAATGGCGTCCGAGGGGTCCTGTACCACCGAAATTCCGCCGCAACGCTTGATGGCGTTGAGACCGGCCGAACCGTCGGACAACAGGCCGCTAAGGAGCACACCGATCACGCGCGGGCCGTAATTGATGGCGGCCGAGCGGAACAAGGCGTCGATGGCCGGCCGGACCATGTTCTCGCGCGGACCGCGCCCGAGGAACACGCGATCCTCGGACAGCAGCAGATGATGGTCCGGTGCGGCCAGATAAACCCGGCCGGGCTCGATCTTCATGCCGTTTTCGGCCTGCCGGACCGGCAGCGGGCCGGCACTGCTGGCGACCGTTGAGAGAATGCCGATCCCTTGCGCCGGGATGTGCAGCACGATGAACACCGCCGCGGGCAGATCGGGCGGAAGGCGGCCGAGGATCTGCTTCAGCGGCGCGGTCGCGCCGGCCGAGCCACCTATGACGATGATGTCGCGGTTGCTCATGGAACCCACTATCGGTTGTATTCGTTTGTACCAAGGCGGGTCACCGCCCTATGTTCCTACCGACCGCAAAGGAAGGCACGAGGCACCATGGCGATTTCGCCTGGATCGTCAGGTCCACAGTCGCCGCTCAGCGGGCGGCGCATCTTCATTGTCGAGGACGAATATTTTCTCGCCGATGACATTGGCAAGGCATGTCAGGCGCTCGGTGCAGAGGTCGCGGGGCCGGCCGGTGATCTCGACGACGCGCTCAGGATCCTGCGAGATGGCGGCATCCTGGATGCCGCCGTGCTCGACGTGAACATCCGAAGCGAGATGATCTTTCCTGTCGCACGCGAACTTAAGGCACGGAACATACCGTTCCTGTTCACGACCGGCTACGACAAGGTCACGATCAGTCCGGAATTCCACGACGTGCCGATCCTGGAGAAACCGATCGATCTGCCGGCGATGGCTCAGAGGCTGGCCGCGCTAATCGCCGATCCGCACGGTTGAGCCTGATAGCGATCAGAATAGATGCGCGAAAGCGAGCCAGGCGGTCACCGCCAGGCACAGGAGCACCGCAGCATAGGGCAATGCGATCCGCAATCAGCAGCCCTCCCGGCCGTCAGCCCATCATCATCCAGACGATCGCCGCCATCATCACCAGAAAGCCCGTGATCGCCGTTGCGACAAACGCCTGTTCGACGCGATCCATCGGCATCGCAGCCCCCTTTTTTCCAGCCCAACCAATTTGAAGGCTCGGGGAGCTTTGCGCATTAGGCTATGTGAATCGGCGTGCTCCTTTGTTGGTCCGCGGGAACGACCGCACCGCCCAGCAGAGATTGCGGGAGCATCGTTCTACGACTTCGCCGTGCCCGGCTCCGCCATCTTGCGATGCTGTTTTGCCAACATCTCGTTCGGCGTGACGTTGGCGATTGTGGTCTGAAGCTTGTTCTTCATTCCGGTCACGATGTCGGACTCGCCGCGCAACATGGCGTCGAAGCCGGCCTTCGCGACGTCGTAGGCACTGTCCTTCGGCTCCGTGCCGACCTTGGTGTCCATCATGTCGGCGCGGCGGAAGAACTCGGTTTCCGTGGCGCCCGGCATCAGGCAAGTGACGGTGACGCCGCTGTCGCGCAGCTCCTCGCGCAGTGCAAACGAGAATGAATCGAGAAACGCCTTGCTGGCGTTGTAGACCGCCTGAAAACTGCCCGGCGTGAATCCGGCGATCGAGCCCGTGATCAGGATACGGCCCGAATTGCGGCGAAGCATCTCGTTGCCGGCGCGATGGATCAGATACAGCGTGCCGGTGATGTTGGTATCGACGAGGTGCTTGATCCTGGCAAAATCCTGATCGAGGAAGGCCTTGCCGAGGCCGACACCGGCATTGGCCAGCAGCGCGTCCATCGGCCGGTCGCCGACCGCGGCGCAGAGCTTGTCGACGCCTTGGGTGGTGGCGAGATCAGCCTGCACCGCCTCGACGCTGGTGCCGAGCCTGCGGAGATCGACGGCCACCCTCTCGATCTCGGGCTCGTCCGCCGCGATGACAAGGTTGAAGCCTCCTTGGGCACAACATCTGGCGAGTTCCAGGCCGATGCCGGTGGAGGCGCCGGTGACGACGGCGAGTTGATTGGCGGCCATGAGCGTATCCTTCGCTTGTCCTTGAGTGGGATTGATGACGCTCCAATCACCGCAATGGCCGCTCGTTCCTATCGGGACACAGGCTGGTGCGGCGCAAAGATTTTGCACCGTGCGATAGCAACCATCGTTCGTTGTTCGACTTGGATGCCTCGTAGCTCGCGGGAGAACAGAGATGAAGGCGCTGGTCTGGCACGGCAAGGAAGACATACGCTGCGATACCGTCACCGATCCGGAGATTCAGGATCCGCGCGACGCGATCATCAAGGTCACGAGCTGCGCCATCTGCGGCTCGGACCTCCACCTCTTTCACAACTACATTCCGGGCATGCTGCCCGGCGACATCATGGGCCACGAGACCATGGGCGAAGTGGTCGAGGTCGGCTCCGGCGTCGACGGCAAGCTGAAGAAGGGCGACCGCGTCGTCGTGCCCTTCACGATCATTTGCGGCGAATGCGACCAGTGCAAGCGCGGCAATTTCTCAGTGTGCGAAACCACCAATCGCAAACGACATCTGGCAGACAAGGCGTTCGGACACACGACGGCCGGCCTGTTCGGCTACACCCATCTGACCGGCGGCTATCCCGGCGGCCAGGCCGAATATCTACGGGTGCCGTTCGCCGATGCCACCCACATCAAGGTGCCCGACGGCATTCCCGACGAGAAGCTGCTGTTTCTCAGCGACATCTTCCCGACCGGCTGGCAGGCCGCCGCGCAATGCGACATCGAGCCGACCGATACGGTCGCGATCTGGGGCTGCGGGCCCGTGGGGCAGATGGCGATCCGCAGCGCCATCCTGCTCGGCGCCAACCAGGTGATCGCGATCGACTGCCTTCCCGAACGGCTCAGCATGGCCGAAGCCGGCGGCGCCACCACCATTAATTTCGAAAACGAAAGCGTCCTGGAGCGGCTCGAGGAGCTCACCGACGGCAGAGGCCCCGAGAAATGTATCGATTGCGTCGGCATGGAGTCGCATGTGATGGCCTCCCTGCCCGACACGCTGCTCGATCGCGCCAAGCAGATGGTGATGGTGGAGAGCGACCGGCCGCATGTGCTGCGCGAGATGATCTATGTTTGCCGTCCCGGCGGCATCATCTCGGTGCCCGGCGTGTACAGCGGATTCTCCGACATGCTTCCGATGGGCGCCTTCATGAACAAGGGCCTGCAGATGCGCACCGGCCAGACCCACGTCAACCGCTGGACCGACGACCTGCTCCGCCGCACCGAGGAAGGCGAGATCGATCCGTCCTTCGTCATCACCCACACCGTCCCGCTCAGCCAAGGCCCCGAGATGTATCAGGTGTTTCGCGACAAGCGCGACTCCTGCGTCAAGGTCGTGCTGAAGCCCTGAGGAGTAAGTCCATGTTTCATTTTTCCAACATCGTTCGCACCAAGGGCGACCCGAAAATCGTCGAGGGCGGCCCGAGCCTGAAGCGGCCCGAAGACCAGCTCGCCCGTGCGCTCGGCTGGTTCAGCATCGGTCTCGGCGTCGTGGAATTCTTCGCCCCGCGGCGCGTCACGGAGACGCTGGGCATGGAAGGCCATGAGACGTTGGTTCGCACCTTCGGCGTGCGCGAGATTCTGGCCGGGATCATGACGCTCTCGGTCGAGAAGAACGCCGGCCTGTGGGCCCGCGTCGGCGGCGACGGCCTCGATGCCGCCGCGCTGCTCTCGGGGCTGACCGCGGACAATCCCAAAAAGGGCAATATCGCGCTGGCGCTGCTGATGGTCGGCGGCATCGCGATGCTCGACTACCGCGCCGCGCAGGATACCAAGCCGCAGCGGCCGCCGCGCGACGCACGGCGCAAGCTGTATCCGAACCGTAGCGGCTATCCCAAGGGCATCGAGAGCGCCCGAACCGCGGCCAAGCAGATCGCAGCGAACGCTACGGCGGGACGTACCTGAAGGCCACACGACGAGGTGATGCAAGACGAGGTGATGCAAGGCAATGAGCGAGGCGTCCCGTAACGAAGGTGCGTGGTGGGAATCCGCCGTCATCTACGAAATCGCACTGATCTCGTTCCAGGACTCGGACGGCGACGGCAAGGGCGACCTCGCCGGCCTGACCTCGCGGATCGACTATCCGAAATGGCTCGGCGTCGACGCGGTGTGGCTGACGCCGATCCACAAGAGCCCGTTCCGCGACCTCGGCTACGACATCTCCGACTACTGCTCCATTGACCCTGCGTTCGGCAACCTCGACGCGTTCGACCGCCTGCTCAAGGCCCTGCACACGGCGGGGATCCGCGTGATCCTCGATCTCGTGCCCAATCATACCGCGAACGACCACGCATGGTTCGTCGAGAGCAGCAGTTCACGGAACAGCGCGAAGGCCGATTGGTACTTCTGGGCCGACGCGGCCGAGAATGGCGGCCCGCCCAACAACTGGCTGAGCCGGTTTGGCGGCAGCGGCTGGGAATGGTGCGAGGCGCGGCGGCAATATTACTACCATTCCTTCTTGGTCGAGCAGCCCGATCTGAACTGGAGAAACCCGCAGCTGCGCGCTGCGATCGCCGATGTCATGCGCTTCTGGCTCGATCGCGGCGTCGACGGCTTCCGCGTCGACGCCAGCGCGGTGCTGATCAAGGACGCGCTGCTGCGCGACAATCCGCATAACCCGCAAGCGGAAGGCAAGCCGCCGCCGCAGCGCCAGACGCCCGTCTTTACCGACGACCGGCCGGAGACGATGGATTGCATCGAATTCATCCGCGAAGTGATCGACGGTTATCCCGGGCGGATGTTGTGCGGCGAAGTCCAGGGCAAGACCGACCGCATCGGCCACTTCTACGGCAACGACCGGCCGCGCCTGCATCTGCCGCTCAATTTCGCACTGCTCGACTCGCAATGGGACGCGCTGTCCCTGCAAGCGACGATCGACGCGTATTTCAACGCTATCCCGGATCATGCTTGGCCGGTCTGGGTGATCGGTGGCCATGACAAGCAGCGGATCGCGAGCAAGATTGGCGAGCCGCAGATGCGGGTGCTGGCGATGCTGCTGATGACGTTGCGGGGAACGCCGTTCTTCTTCATGGGCGACGAGATCGGCCGCAAGCGCGTTCCCATTCCGCCCGACCGCGTCCACGATCCCTTCGAGAAGCTCGTGCCGGGGTACGGCCTTTGTCGCGATCCCGAACGCGCGCCGATGCGATGGGATGACAGCAGCAACGGCGGCTTTACAACGGGCGATCCATGGCTGCCGCTGGAGCCTCCCGAAGGCGCGGCCAACGTGGCCGCGCAGCAGCGCGACGCGCGTTCGATCCTGGCGCTGTTTCGCGCGCTGATGACGCTGCGGCGTGAGCATGCCTGCCTGCGCCACGGCGGCTACGAGCCGCTACGCTCGCAGAACGACGTTCTTGCCTACAGGCGGACGGACGGCGGCAAGGAAATTCTGGTCGTGCTCAACATCGCCGCCGAGCCGCGGAAGTGGCATTGGCAAGGTCGCGGCCGCCTGCTGATGTCGACGCATCTCGACCTGCCGTCCGAGCCGTTGCCGGGCGCCTCAATCCTGCTCCGCGGCAATGAAGGCGTGATCATCGAACTCGAGCCAAGATGACCGCCGAGGAACCATCCGCGCGGCAGCGAGTCTCATTCAACGCTTCCGACGTCCCCCCTGCCGGAGGCTGAATAGACGAAACCGCGGCCCCGGCGCTCATCCCCCTTCAAGCGCCGGGGTAGCGGCGCGAGCGTGGAGGCAGACCATGAGCAAGACCAAGGGCCTCGGTCAGCGGATCGCTGGCAAGGCGAAACAGGCCGTCGGCGAGATCGTCGGCGATCAGGATCTCCATGAGGAAGGCAAGGAGCAGGCGGAGCGCGGCCGGGACGAACAGAGCAAGCCGAGCGAGCTCAATCCGTTGAAGAAACTCAATCAGCTGACGTGAACGCCGCCGCGCCGTCAGCCATTTCCAATTCGATTCGCACCGGTGATGAAGGCGCCTCACGGCGACGCTCGCGCTGGATCGCCGCTGCCGAACTCGGCCTGATCAGCAGCACCTTCTCGACCATCGTCAGCCAGCTCTCCGCCGCGCGCCTCGGACGCGATGCCGCCGTCGACTGGATGACCGTCGCCGCCATTCCCGCGCGCGATTGGGCGATCAGCGCAGAGCCGTCGTGGAGCGCGGTCCTTGCCGGGATCGCCTTCCATCAATGGGCGGACTTCTCCTGGGCGGTGGTGTTCTTCGGCGTGCTCGGGCGCTGGACCGCCGAGTTGCGGCCGCTCACGATCCTGCTGCTCGCACTGCCCTGGGCCGTGTTCTCGTCGAGCATGGAATGGTTCGTGCTGGTGCCGCTGTTTCCGTTCTGGCAGCCGCTGTTCACGCTGCAGCAGCCCTACTGGATCGGCCTGCTCGTTCACGCCTCCTCGGCAGTGATGTATCCCCTGTTCGCCCGGTTGCGCTGGAGGCGAGGCGCGGCACCCGCGCGCGATATTCGCTTCACCAATGCCTGGATCACCGGCGCGCTGGCTCTGATCGCGCTGCTCGGCGCGACCGCGTTGTTCGGCAGCCATGGGTACGAGCCGCCATGGATGGGCCGCGACAGGGACGCGGACCAGAGTTACATCCGTCATATGACCGCGCATCATGCCCAGGGCATCGAGCTGGCCCGGACCGCAACGGAGCGCGCGCAGGACCCGCATCTGCGAAAGCTGGCGATGCTGATGGTCGCAAGCCAGACCGGCGAGAACCGGATTTTCGAGACGTGGTGGTTGAGCTGGTTCGACACCGAGATGCCCGATTGCAGCTCGGACGAACGTGCCGCCATGCCGGGCTTCCTGACACAGGCCGAGATGCGACAGGTCAAAGCCGCGCCGGCGGATCAATTCGACACGCTGTTCGTCGAGACGATGAGCAGGCATCACGCCGGCGCCGTCAAGATGGCTGACCAGATGTGGCATAGCGGCGGCGATCTGCGCCTGCGTGTGATGGCCCACGCCATTCGCCACGAGCAGCAGGGCGAGATCGCGCTGATGCACGGCGCCAGCGGCATTGCCGCCGTCGCCACCGCCTTCCACAACATGCTCGGCGACAATTTCAATTGAGCGGATCGTCCCCTACTCGCGCCAGAACTGCGCCAATTCCTCGGCGGTCATCAGATCGACCTGGCCGTGAAAGCGGGTGCGGTACATCGTCATGAGCGCATCATGGCCGACGTCGGACGAGCTGCACAGCGCATCCTCGATGATGACGACCCGAAAGCCGAGATCGACAGCGCTCAGGACCGTCGAGAGCACGCAGACGTCCGTCTCCGCCCCGGTGATGACGACCGTGCCGACGTTCTTGTCGATCAGCAGGCCGGCGAGGCCGGGATTGCTGAACGCGGAATAGGCCGGCTTGTCGATGATGGCAGCCGGCGGAACGAAGCGGCTCAGGGCCGGCACGAGTTCAAGACCGGACGGCGGAAGCTGCTTGCGGGTCGCCTGTCGCCAGCGACGAAAATAGCTCTGCCACTGTCCGGGCCGATCCTCCGGGTTCTCCGGCGTGATGAATCGCGTGAAGATCGTTCTGGCCTGATGGCGCGAAACGATCGAGGCGATCGTCGGCAACACTCGCGCCATCCATGGCGTCTCCCAGAGACTGCCAGGAGCGAAGATGTTCTGCATGTCGATGCACAAGTGAACGGCGTCGCTGATGTCGGTCACTTCCGACGCGCTGTCTTTCATCGTTCTCCACCATCAGGAACATGGCCATGCGCCGGAGCCGGCATTTCCGCAGCGACCTCACCGAGTGCAATGCGATTCCGACGGCCATCGTTCCACGGTCATCCGCGCCGGAGGAAGTGCTTGCCGACGCAGACCAATCAAGAGAAGCCCGGCGTCGGTGGAATCGGCTTGCGCAGCTTCCCAACCAAGCGTAATTTTCAACTCTACGTAGCTCATTCGAAAGCATCTATCGGGTTCGGCCAAGCGGGAGACAGCAATGGCGGATGTCCCATGGCACCTTTCCGGTGACTATTTCGAGAATTGCAGTTGCAGCATCGTGTGTCCCTGCCTGGTGTCGGCGGCGCCCCCGTTGACCGCGCGACCGACCGAGGGCTTCTGCAACGTACCGCTGATCTTCCACATCGAGACCGGCCGCTACGGCGATATCGCGCTCGATGAGCTCAATGTGCTCGTCATCCTCCACGCACCTGGGGTCATGGCAGACGGAGACTGGTCGGTGGCCGTCTATATCGATCAGCGCGCCAACGATGACCAGACCGAGGCCCTGGCTGCAATCTTCACCGGCGGTGCCGGCGGTCCCATGGCCGCGTTCGCGCCGCTGATCAGCAAGAACCTTGGGGTGCGCAAGGTCCCGATCACGTTCCGGATCGACGGCAAGACGCGCTCCGCGGAAATACCCGGCATCCTGCACATGTCCGTCGATCCGCTACCGACCATGCATCCGAGCGGCGAGATGTGGGTGAACATCGGTCATCCGGTCAGCCCCGACGCCATGGTGATGGCCGTCGGCGCCGCCGGCAATACCTTTAGCGATCATGGCATGCGCTGGGATAATTCCGGCAGGAACGGCCTGTATGCACCGATCCGCTGGTCGAACCAGGCGTGATGTAAACTCCCGATACCGGCTGTATCGGCGCTGGCAACATCGATCGTACAACATCGATCGCAAATGACGGACAGCCCCCTGGAAGCCGTGCTGCGGCGCGATCGCTGCATCGTCGGCGGTGCGATCGTCCTCATTGTCGCGCTGGCATGGAGCTATGTGCTCTGGCTTGCCAACGACATGGACATGGGCGGCATGGACATGACCGAGTTCCGCATGATCCCAGCCGGGACCGGAATCATGCTGCCGGCCAACGAGCCGTGGCGAACGATCGAGTTCGCCTATGTGTTCCTGATGTGGGCGGTGATGATGGTTGGAATGATGGCTCCCTCTGCCGCGCCGATGATCCTGATGTACGCCCGCGTAGGCCGACAGGGCAAAGCGCAAGGCAAGCCATTCGCCGCGACCGGCTGGTTTGCTGCCGGTTATCTTTTCGCCTGGTGCGGCTTTTCGCTGGCAGCCACTTTGCTCCAATGGGCGATCGAGCGGGCCGCCCTGCTGAATTCCCGGATGGCGATCGCGAGCAACCTGCTCGGCGCCATCGTGCTGATCGCGGCGGGCGTCTATCAATGGACACGGCTGAAAGACGTCTGTCTTGCCCAATGTCAGTCGCCGTTTCTATTCCTGATGCGCCACGGCGGCTTTCGCAGCGACGTGCGAGGCTGCGTCCTGCTGGGCTTTCGGCACGGAGGCTATTGTGTCGGCTGCTGCTGGGTTTTGATGGCGCTGTTGTTCGTGGGTGGTGTGATGAACGTGCTCTGGATCGCGCTTCTGTCGCTGCTTGTACTTTTGGAGAAAGTCACACCGGTGGGACGCTGGATCGCGCGGGCTGCCGGCATCGCCTATGTGGCCACTGGCGCCTGGCTCCTGCTGACCTTGCCGCGGTGATTGCGGCGGCGGCCGATCACGCCGACGGAGTGAACCCTCGGCCGCGAGATCGAACATCGGAGACTGGTGGAGGCCCAATTCCAGGGTTCGCAGTGCGAACACTGAGGGCACTGCGGACCGCGAAAAGATCCTTCGCGTGTCTGTTTGCTTGGTGCGCTCGGAGGGACTCGAACCCCCACGATTTTACTCACTGCCACCTCAAGGCAGCGCGTCTACCAATTCCGCCACGAGCGCTTTTGGGGATGCCGGCTTGAGGCTTGAAGGCCAACCGGATCAACGGCGCCGATCTAACAAATCCATCAGAGGGGTACAAGCCTCCAAAAGCCCTGAATTCCACAAGCTTGGCAGGAAAGTTCCGGCTCTTCGCGCCGGGATCGGCCTTTTCCGCCTGCCTAGGCCGCTACACGTGCCCGGGCCGCTACCGCGTGCCCAGGCCGCTACCGCGTGCCCGGGATGCGTGGCAGCATCTGCTTGACCTCGACCGCGATCCGGTTGCGGTCGACCAGCACGACGCCGGAGGCGACCGGCAAATTATTGGCCAAAACCTTGACCTCGTCGGCCTCGGTTGCGTCCAGCTCGATGATGGCGCCGCGGGAAAGACGTAATACCTGATGGATCGGCATGGTGGTCGTCCCGAGGACGACCATGAGATCCACGGTGACTTTGTCGAGAGTAGGCACTGCAGCACCACCGCAACTTGGGACTAGGACTAGGGACTTGGTATTTGCGCCTGCGATCATCACCCGGTTATGGTTAGCCAATGGTTAATTCACCCCAAAACCCCCGCCAAGAGCTCGATTTGACGTCGTTTTCCGCCTCCTCCGGCGAGCCCGTGGAGTGGCGGATTTCGGACGCGCCCGTGCCCTATCCGGAGGCCGTGACCGAAATGGAGGCGCGCGTCGCGGCGATCGCCGCCGGTGAAGCCCCGGAGCTGGTCTGGCTGCTGGAGCACCCCCCGCTCTACACGTCCGGTACCTCCGGCAAGGAATCCGACCTGCTCGATGCCCGATTCCCGACCTTTGCCACCGGGCGCGGCGGCCAGCTCACCTATCACGGGCCCGGCCAGCGCGTGGCCTATGTCATGCTCGACCTCAAGCGCCGCCGGCCGGATGTCCGGGCCTATGTCGCGAGCCTGGAGGAGCTGATTCTGCGGACACTCGCTGCCTTCAACATCCGTGGCGAACGGCGCGAGGACCGGGTCGGCGTCTGGGTCAAGCGGCCCGACAAGGGACCCGAGCACGAGGACAAGATCGCGGCGATCGGCGTCCGGCTGAAGCGCTGGGTCTCGTTCCACGGCATCGCCATCAATGTCGAGCCAGAGCTGTCGCATTTCGCCGGCATCGTGCCCTGCGGCGTCGCCGATCCCCGCTACGGCGTCACCTCGCTGGTCGATCTCGGCCAGCTCGCGACGATGGCCGATGTCGACGTCGCGCTCCGGCAAGCCTTCGAGGAGCTGTTCGGGCCGACCCGGGTGCTGATGCCCGAAGCAGCGGCCTAACTTCCGGTCTCCCTCATTCTCCGCAAACCCGGAATCAGCTACGCTCGATTTCGGTGTCGCCCACGCCTCCCCCCTCCGCCGGGAAAGTACATTCATGCCGGGCGAATTGATCATCGGACCGACTGTTCGAGCGCCAGGCATTAGGAGGGGTTGCGTTTCAGCTCGCAATGGGAGGTTTTTGCGATGAGACTGTCTGCACCCATCTATCATCTGAAGCGAAGAGCGAAGCGCCTGTCCCGCGAGGAAGGCATCCCGCTGCACGATGCGCTCGACCGCATCGCCGCGACGGAAGGCTTTTCCGCCTGGAGCATGCTCGCGGCGAAAGCGGCCGCAGCGACGCCGGCCAACAGGCTCTTCCCGCAATTCCGACCGGGCGACCTGGTGCTGGTCGGCGCGCGCCCCGGCCAGGGCAAGACGCTGATGAGCCTCGAGCTTGCCGTGGAGGCGATGCGGTCGGGCCACCGCGCGGCGTTCTTCTCGCTCGAGTACACCGAGAAAGACGTCTTCGATCGCTTTCGGGCGATCCGCGTGGACCTCGCGCAATTCGACAAACTCTTCGAGGTCGACTGCTCCGACGCCATCAGTGCCGACTACGTCGTCAAGCAGATGGCCGCAGCACCGCGCGGCACGGTCGTGGTGATCGACTATCTGCAACTGCTCGACCAGCGGCGGGAAAACCCCGACCTCACCGTTCAGGTGCGCGCGTTGAAATCATTCGCGCGCGACAAGGGATTGATCGTCGTCTTTATCTCGCAGATCGACCGCTCCTATGATCCCTCGCTCAAGCCCTGCCCTGACCTGGACGATGTCAGGCTGCCAAACCCGCTCGACCTGAAGCTGTTCGACAAGACCTGTTTCCTGAACAAGGACGAAGTTCAGTTTCGCATAGCGAGCTGACGATCAGGAGGCCCAACCGGTTCAGGCCGCGGGTGCGGTTGTTCACCCGCGGCCTCGCTCCTCATGCCTTCTCCGGCGAAACCTCGAGCTTGCCGGCGATGTAGCGCCGTTCCTGGGTCATGCCGCCAAAGCCATAGGCGTCGCCCTTGACCTCGTCGACATGCAGATAGGTCTCGTGATGCAGCGGGCCCAGGATCCCGGCCATGCGCTGGAACATCGCGGCGAGGTAGGTGGCCTTCTCGTCCTTGGTGTTGGTGCCTTCGCTGACGTGGATGTCGATCCAGTAGCTCGCCAGCTTTTGCTCCGCGAGCGACTTGCCGCCGGCGAACCAGTCGCCCGCCTCCACTGACTTCACGATGATGGCGGTGACCTCCGGATCCTTGTGCAGGATTTTTGCGGTAAGCTCGGACACGGCGCTCGCGATGTCGGCTTTCAGCGAAGGCGACTGGCGGGAGGTGGTGTAGGACACGGTGATCAGCGGCATGGTCGTTCTCCTCGGATGTCGCGCAAGTGTTGCGCGGGGTTGGGGAGAAGCTAGACCCGCCCTCCACATTTTGGTATCTTATCTCTGTTGATACCAGTGATAAGATATCATAATGACAGCAACGCTCGACATCGCCACGGTCCAAGCCTTCCTGCTGGTCGCCGACCTCCAGAGCTTTACGCGGACCGCCGAAGCGCTCGGCACGACGCAGGCAGCGGTCAGTCTGAAGCTGCAACGGCTGGAGACGCTGCTCGGCAAGCGCCTCGTCGAGCGCTCGCCGCGCGCAGTCCGGCTCACGGCAGACGGCGCGACTTTCCTCGAGCGCGCCCGCGCCCTGATCGCGGCACATGACCTCGCGCTGTCGGGCGAGGCGTCAGTCGCGCAGTCGCTCTCGCTTGGCATCTCCGATCACGCCGCAGGCCCCGAACTGGTACCCCTGCTCGAACGCCTGCATGCGATGTCGTCGAACTTCACGCTCGCCGTCGCCATCGGTTTCTCGCGCGAGATGCAGGAGGCCTATGATTCGGGCCAACTGGATGCGGTGATCGTGCGCCAGGAAGGCAGCCGCCGCGGCGGCGAGACGCTGGCCGAGGACGAGTTCGGCTGGTTCGCATCACGACGCTTTGCCGTGCCGAAGGGCGAACAGTTGCCGCTCGCGACGCTCGCCCCACCCTGCGGCGTTCGCGCCATCGCCGTGCGCGCGCTCGACAAGGCCGGCCTCAAATGGCGTGAGCGCTTCGTCGGCGGCGGCGTCACTGCCGTGGTGGCAGCCGCGCTCGCCGGACTTGCAATCGCGCCGCTGGCGCGACGGATCGCGCCTCCCGGGCTGGTCGACATTGGGCCGACGCACAAGCTGCCGAAACTCGGCAGCTCGAAGGTGATGTTGCATTCGAAGGTCAGCGATCCCGCCAAGCTGGCGGCATTGCGCGCGGTGGCGGCGACGTTTCGGAGCGTGGCGGCGGTCTGACGCCGCACGGCCTTACAAGATCGCCTCGAACGCGCTTCGCAGCGTCTCGTGGCGAAACACAAAACCGCGGCTTAACGCCTTGTTCGGCAGCACGCGCTGGCCGCCGAGCAGGAGTTCGTCGGCGAAGCCGCCGCCGATCCGGCGCAGCAGCCCGCCGGGAATGCGAAACACGGCGGGCCGATGCAGACGGCGGCCTAGCTCCTCGCTGAACTTTGCGTTGGTGACGGGGATCGGCGCGGTGGCATTGACGGGACCCGTCAGATCAGGCGTCGCCATCACATAGGCGATCAGCCGGATCAGATCGTCGCGCTCGATCCAGGACATCCACTGCCGCCCGGTGCCGATGGGACCGCCGAGCCCGAACTCGAACGGCGTCAGCATGCGCGTGACGAAGCCGCCTTCGGTGCCGAGCACGAGGCCGATGCGCAAATTGACCACGCGGACGCCGAGCTCCTCCGCCGGTCGCGCCGCCGCCTCCCAGGCCGCGCACAGCTCGTGGCTGAAGCAGGCGTGCGACTTCGCCGATTCCGTCAGCACCTGGTCGGCCCACAGGCCATACCAGCCGATCGCAGAGCCGCTGACGAGCACCTCGGGCTTGCGCTCCAGCCGCGCGATCAATCTTACGATCTCGCCTGTCATGTCGATGCGCGACCCGAGGATCTTCGCGCGCTTCGCCTCGGTCCACAGGCCGTTGCCGATCGGCTCGCCGGCGAGATTGACGATGGCATCGATAGGCGTGTCCGAGGCGAGCTGATCGAGGCTGGTGATCAGCGTGACCGGCGGCGGCAGCATATCGGCCTTCGCGGGATTGCGGATCAGCGCAATCACCTGATGCCCTGCTCCGCTGAGGCTCGCTGCGAGGCGGCTGCCGATGAAGCCGGTGGCGCCTGATATCAGCACGGTCTTGCGGCCGGAGAGCTTTTCGACGAGCCCATGCGCGGGAACGCTTCGCATGCGGCCGAGCCGGCGCATCGCCGCGAAATCCCTGAGCCCGCAGAGCGCCGCACCAACCGCACAGGCCATCGCGGCAATGCTGAGCAGGCCCTGATACACGACCGTCACGCCGACGGGCTGCATGGCCCAGTCGATCAGCACCGGCAGCAGCAGCACCAGGATGGCGCCGTAATTGATCGCGAGCAGCGTGTGATTGATCCGCTCGCTCGGCGGCAGTTTTCGGCTGAGATCCTCCTCGACGAAATCCATCAGCGTGATGACGATCTCGGCAACCAGCACCGCGACGACCAGCAGCGCCAGCACGCCATAGACTTCGAGCCAGCCGAGCACGAGGAACAGCAGCGCATAAAGCATGTTGCGGATGCCGTGCAGCTTCAGCTCAAAACGCTGTGACGGACGCCAGGCCAGCCGTTCGGTGAATTCGTGGTGATAGAAGGTGTCGAACACGCCCATCACGATCTGGATGGCGATGAGCGTCCACATGAGCTGTGTCATGACACGGCCTCCCTAAACATGGCGGACTGGTGGATCAGCGCGCCGTAACGCGGATGAACGACATCGAGGGTGAAGCGGAAGGCGCCCTCGCCGAGATCGCTGTGCGTCACCGTGAGTTCGCCCGGCGTCAGCCATCGCGGCAGCGGAATCCACAGACGTCCAAACTGGAGCCCATAACCGGCGCTGCGAAACGTCAGCGCCTGGTCCTCGACTGCGATGCGGAGCGCCATCGAAACGCCGAAGCCGACATATTCCTCGAGCCCGGTCGGACCGGCAAAGCGTTTGGCGGAATGGATCACTTGCGGAAAGCCGCGCTTGCGCGCGCAGATGCGGGTCCAAGTCTGGCCGCCGCCCCCGGCGTCTTCGGTCACCGTGACGACGATGGGGACGCCGGTGTCGCGGCCGGTCGGCAACGGACCGCCGATCAGGCGCGCGGCTTGGGCGAACCACCAGCCGATGCCGCTGAAGCCGATCTCATCGACCACGCCGACATAGACGATGCTGTCGCCGTCGGCGACACGTTTCGAAAAGCGTCGCCAGGTCGCCAGCGGCAGCCGGCCCCAATCCTCGTCCGACAGCAGCGCGCGGAAGCGGCGATCGTCGAGCAGTTTCGTGTGAGCGAAGGTCGATGCGTTGGAGCCTGATAATCTTGCCGACGTCATCGCACCCTCCTCAAACCTATTTGGCCTTCCCCAGCGGCAGCAGATTGGCGATCTTCTCGCCAAGCCGCATCAAGGCGACCAGCCGCGGCCGCGGCACCTTCAGCATTTGCATGAACCAGTGGTCGGCGAGCTCGGTGAAGGCGAGCATCTCCTTCAGCCGTTTGCTCGCGACCGGATTGATGGTCGGATCGTCGGCGGCATCGGACACGCAGGCCCTGAGCGCTGTGATCGCCGGATCAAGCTCCCGCTCCTTGCGCCGCGCCGCGATCCTGGCAGCGACTTCCCAGATGTCGGTCTCGGCCTCGTAATGGTCACGGCGATCACCGAGAATCGGGACGCGCCGGATCAAGTTCCAGGCGAGCAGTTCCTTGAGCGAGTTGGAGACGTTGGAGCGGGCCATACCGAGGGTGTCGGCGATGTCCTCGGCCGTCATCGGCGCCTCGGCCAGATAGAGCAGCCCGTGGATCTGGCTCACCGAGCGATTGACGCCCCATTGGTCCCCCATGTCGCCCCAATGCAGGATGAAGCGCTCGACGGCGGCTGGGAGTTTCTTTCTTCCGGTTATTTCTGTCATAACAGAAATATCTGACGAATAGGATCGGCTGTCAAGAGCATCCCCTGGCTTGCGCCCTGCATACGGGCTCGCAATATTGCCTAAAAAGGTTCCAAGCTCGGGGAACAATCCGCCACCTGCGGCGTTTGCCCCCGTTAAGGCAGGGTCCGGGAATGGTCGAGAAGTTCAGTCAGCAGAGAGACTTGTTCGAGAGTGAACGCAGTTTCCGCCTGTTGGTTGAAGGGGTCGCGGACTACGCGCTCTACATGCTCGACCCCACCGGGATCATCACCAGCTGGAACATCGGCGGCGAGCGCATCAAGGGCTATTCGCCCGGGGAGATCCTCGGCCAGCACTTTTCCCGTTTCTACACCGAGACCGACCGCGCCAACGGTAAGCCCGCCCGTGCGCTCGGGATCGCGCGGGACAAGGGCCGTTACGAGGAGGAAGGCTGGCGCGTCCGCAAGGACGGCACCTTCTTCTGGGCGAGCGTCGTGATCGATCCGATCTACGAGGACGGCAAGCTGGTCGGCTTCGCCAAGATCACGCGCGACATCACCGAGCGCCGCAATACCCAGATCAAGCTCGAGGCGATGCAGAAGCAGCTCGCCGAATCCCAGAAATTCGATGCGCTCGGCCAGCTCACCGGCGGGGTCGCCCACGACTTCAACAACCTCCTGATGATCATCAGCGGCAGCCTCCACATGCTGAAACGAGGGGCCGACGACGAAGCCAAGCTTCAGCGCGCGATCTCGGCGATCGAGACCGCCGCCAGGCGCGGCGCGGCGCTGACCAACCAGCTCCTCACCTTCGCACGGCGGCAGAGCGTCAATCCGCAGGCGATCGACTTCGCCGACCGCATCGCGGCGATCCGCGAGGTGCTCGACGCCGGCGTCGGCAGCTCCGTGCGCCTGGCTTTCGACGTCAGCAGCGACGTCTGGCCGATCAGGACCGACGTCTCCGAGCTCGAGACCGCGCTGCTCAACCTCGTCATCAATGCCCGCGACGCGATGCCCGACGGAGGCACGGTGACGATCGCAGCGCGCAATCTCGTGCTCGACGAGGACCCCCTCGTGGGCGAATTCATCGCGATCGACGTCACCGATACCGGCCTCGGCATTCCCTCCGACGTTCTCGACAAGATCTTCGAGCCGTTCTTCACGACCAAGCCGATCGGAAAAGGCACCGGCCTCGGTCTCTCCCAGGTGCACGGCTTCGCCCATCAGGCCGGCGGCACGGTCCGGGTCGCGAGCGCGCTCGGCAAAGGCACGACCTTCACCATCCTCCTGCCGCGCGGCGAAGACGCACCGTCGCGCGATGCGGCGGCAGAACCGGCGTTTCAAGGCAGCGGCACTGTGCTGCTGGTCGAGGACAATCCGGACGTCGCCGCCGTCAGCATCGGTCTTCTGGAGCAGCTCGGCTATCACGTGCGCCGGGTCGCGGACGCCGAAGCCGCCTTGAGCGAGATCGAGAAGAACGGCGTCGACTTCGTGTTCTCGGATATCGTCATGCCGGGCAAGATGGACGGGCTCAGCCTCGCCCATCACCTCCGCCAGATCCGCCCCGGCCTGCCGATCCTGCTCGCCACCGGCTACAGCGAAGTCGCCGCAGGCGTGCGCGGCGACTTCCCGATCCTGCGCAAGCCCTACGAGATCCACGAATTGAGCGAAGCGATCGCCAAGCTGCCGCGGTGATTCTTTAGCTACACCGTCGGCAACACCGAAAACGCCTCGCCTGCCCGGCGCAAGTTCAGCTCATCGACGTCGGCCGTCTCGCTGGTGACGCTGTCGACGCGCGAGGACGGCGGCCCGTGGCGGCACAGCGCAACCATGTCGGCGACGTGCTTTGGCGGCCCTGCGAACAGCGCTTCGACGCTGCCGTCGCGGCGGTTGCGGACCCAGCCCTCGAGACCGCACGTCGTCGCCTGATGCTCGAGCCAGGCCCGATAGCCGACGCCCTGCACGCGCCCGCGGATCATCACCTGGAGGATCGCCCGGCTCATTGTTTCAGTCCGAGGACATCGGCGCTGCGCGCCTTGACGTCGGCCTCCCGCGTGACGCGGCTGATCAAGTCCGATGACGGAAGGCCTTTGAGATTCTTCGGCGCAGTGCCGTCGCGCAGCGCCTTCTGCGTCTCGTAGACGGCCTGCGTTGCGGCCGCGATCGGCGCATGGCCCTGAAGCGCGATGCGAACGCGCCAGCCAGCGAGATCATCGAGCACGTTCAACTCCTCCGGCGCGCCGCCGAGCACGATCGGCAGGCGCGTGGCGGATGTGATCGCCTCGAGCTCGGCGCGCGACTTGATGCCGGTGAAGAACAGTGCATCGACACCGGCATCCTCATAGGCCCTGGCGCGGCGGATCGCATCCTCGATCGAGGTGATCGAGGCCGCACCGGTGCGGCCCATGATGACGAGCGAGGGGTCGCCGCGGCCGTCGAGTGCCGCCTTCATCTTGCCGACGCCCTCCTCCAGCGAGATCAGCTGCGTCTTCGCTGCGCCGAAGCCAGCCGGCAGCAGCGTGTCCTCAATGGTAAGGCCGGCGGCGCCCGCCGTCTCCAGCTCCTGCACCGTGCGGCGCACGTTGAGCGCATTGCCATAGCCGTGATCGGCATCGACCAGCACCGGAAGTGCTGCCGCACGCGACATCCGCCGCATCTGCTCGGCAAGCTCGGTGAGCGTGATCAGCGTGATGTCGGGGTCGCCGAGCACCGCGAGCGAAGCCACCGAGCCGCCGAACATGCCGAGCGGGAAACCGAGATCCTCGGCGATGCGGATCGAGATGGCGTCGTAGACCGAGCCGGGATGGACGCAAGTCCCGCCCGACAGGATCGATCGCAGTTTTTCGCGGCGGGAACGAAAGGCCATGGTGATGTCTCGGTTAGTTCGAATTGCGTCCCGCCGTCGTCCTGGCGAAAGCCAGGACCCATTACCCCAGGGAGTAGTTGTTGACGGCGATGGTGGCCGTCATTCTCTGTCG
>NZ_JBVVPR010000021.1:0-135896 GCF_055811835.1 Bradyrhizobium sp. WSM4874 | reverse complement strand
ACGGGCTGATCGCGGAGATGAAGAAGTATCTGGGGCAGTAGTGGTCGCAGTCGTCCCGGCGAAGGCCGGGACCCATACCGCGTGATCCATCGGTTGCGGCCGGTGGCAGTACCGAACGACGGGTCTTCGCTAAACTATGCCTTGTGGTTATGGGTCCCGGCCTTCGCCGGGACGACACCGAGGGCACAATCCCTCACGCCACCAGCGACAGCTTCGGCAGGCTTGCGACCACCGACTGGTTGCGGCCGCCGGCTTTTGCTGCGTAGAGCGCCTTGTCGGCGGCGGCGACCAGGAGCGGCCAGTCCATGCCGGTGGTGGGAACGAGGCTCGCGATGCCGCAGGACACCGTCGAGCTCGTGTGGTCGTCGGACCATCCCTGCACCTTGGTGCGGATCTTCTCGGCGACATCGAGGGCGTCCGTGACCGAGGTGCCCGGCAGCAGCACGGCGAATTCCTCGCCGCCATAGCGCGCGGCGCAGTCGCCGGCGCGGCTCACCGAGTCGGAAATGCAGATGGCGATGCCGACCAGCACCTGATCGCCGGCCTGGTGGCCGAACGTGTCGTTGTAGGCCTTGAAGTGATCAGCATCGATCATCAAGAGCGCGATCGGCGTCTGCTGCCGCATCGCCCGGCGCCATTCGACGTCGATCACCTGGTCGAACTTGCGGCGGTTCTTCAGGCCGGTGAGCGCGTCGGTCGTCGCCATCTCCTCGAGCTTGCGCTCGGCCTCGGCGCGCCGGCCGATCTCGCGCGCGAGCACCAGCGTCGATGCCAGCATGAACAGGCTGAGCGCCAGGACCACGGCGCCGATGCGATAGGCTTCCCTCTGCCAGAGCTCGAACACGGCCTTCAGGGGCTTGCCTGCGACCACGAATAGCGGGCCGGTCCCACTGCTGCGGACATAGAGCCGCGGCGTGCCGTCGATCGGCCCCTGTCCGGCGAATGCGCCGCCGATCTTCAGATTTTCGGCCTTCCAGACCGGCCGGGCGGCCAGATTCGTGCCGATCACGTCGAGATCAAACGGCCGCCGCATCATGACGGTACGGTCGCGCTTGAGCACGGTGATGGTGTCGTCCGGATCGAGGCTCAGCCGCTCGAACAATTCGTGGAAATAGCTGAAGCGGATCGATCCGGCGACGACGCCGAGGAAGCCGCCGTCGGTGTCGCTGATGCGCCGGCTCAGCACGATCGAATAGGCGCCGCGGAACAGCATCGGCCGGCTGATGAAGAGCCCGGCTTGCGGATTGTCGCGATGGGCCTTGAAGTAATCCTCGTCGCTCCGGTTCTCGGCAACGGGATCAAGCGTCGAGGCGTCGATGGTCAGCCGGCCGTCGGCGTCGAACACCTGGATCGCGCCGAAATGCCTCGCCGTGGTCGCATGGTCGAACAGGATGAGGTGACGGATCGGCTTGGAGACCGTGGCGATTTCCGGCAGCAGCATGTTGCTGGCGACCGCCTTGAGGGCCAGATCGTAGATCTCGATGTTGCGGCTGACGTCGGACTCGATGGTCGTCGCCAGGTTTTCCAGCGTCTGGCGGGCGAGCGCCTCCTCGCCGCGGCGCATGTCCAGCATGACGTTGACGCAAATGGCGGAAAAGCCGATCACCGTCACCACGGACGAGATGATCAGCAGCTTCGCCGAAAGCCGCCATGGCCGGCGGGCCGTGACGTCGCGCCATCGAGACAACATCGTTTGCTCCCGACACCAGTGAATGCGCCCGAAAGCTTGAGTAGTGTTTAAGCCGGGACGGCGCTGCCGGAATGAGTTAAAAATTGGTTTCCGCGGCTCACGTTTTTGGGCAAAGCGGGCCTTCGACCAGCGAAGAGGACAGCGGTGAACGACTACGACGCGTTGCGCGATTATCTGATGCGGCAGAAGCAGGCGGAATTCGTGCTGACCTATGAACAGATCGAAGAGATCATCGGCGCGGCCCTGCCGCGCGCGGCCAATCGTGCCTCATGGTGGGACAGCCTGCGCAGCCCGGACATCCAGATGCCGCAGCGCGAAGCCTGCCTCGCCGCGGGTTTCAAGGCGATGCGGATGCCGGAAGGTGCGAGCGTGCGGTTCACGAAGCTGAAGAGCGACCGGCGCAGGCCTGGGTGAGACGAAGGGGAAGTTAGCTCGCCGCTTCCAGACGGACTTCCGTGAGCAGGCGCATCGCGGCGTCGGCGTCCATGGGTTCGCCGAAGGCAAACCCTTGCGCGTACTCGCAGCCCATCTGGTAGAGCTCGACCGCGTCGGAATCGGTCTCGGCGCCTTCGGCGACCACGTGCATGCCGAGGTCGTGCGCGAGCGCGATGATGGACTTCAGGATCACCGGGCGGGTGCCGCGGTTGGTGGTGCGCACGAAGGACTGGTCGATCTTGATGGTGTCGAACGGGAAGCGCTGCAGATAGGCCAGCGACGAATGGCCGGTGCCGAAATCGTCGAGTGACAGCCCGGTGCCGAGTTCGCGGATCCGCGTCAGCATCTGCGCCGCGTGCTCCGGATTCTCCATCACCAGCGATTCCGTCAGTTCCAGCTTCAGCGTGCCGCGCGCGACCGACGAGCGCGACAGCACGGTGCGGATGTCGTGGATCAGATCATGGCGCAGCAATTGCCGCGAGGAGACGTTGACCGATGCGAAGATCGGCTCGCGCGAGCGCATCGCGCGCTGCCAGATCGAGAGCTGCTTGGCGGTCTGGTCGAGCACGAACATGCCGAGGTCGATGATCAGGCCGGTCTCTTCCGCGATGGTGATGAATTCCGACGGCGCCATGCGTCCGAGCTTGGGATGATCCCAGCGCACCAGCGCCTCGAAGCCGGCGACCGAACGGTCTTCGAGCCGCACGATCGGCTGATACAGGATCGTGAGCTCCTGCCGCTCGATGGCGCGGCGCAGTTCGCTCTCCAGCGTCAGCCGGTCGGTTTTTCGCGCGCGCATCGCGGACTTGTAAACGTCGATGCGGTCGCCGCCGATGCGCTTGGAGTGATACATCGCAAGCTCGGCGTCCTTGATGATCTCGTCCGTGAGCTGAACTTGCGGATCGGACAAAGCGAGACCGATCGATGCCGTGAGAAAGATCTCGCGTTCGTTGAAGGCGATCGGCGCGCGGATGGTCTTGCGGATCGTCTCGGCGAAGGCGGTGATGCGGGCGGGATCCTGCTCCGAGAGCAGGATCAGGCCGAACTGGTCGCCGGCGAGCCGCGCCAGCGTATCCTGCGGCTTCAGGATGCGGGTGAGGCGGCGAGCCAAGGTCAGCAGGATGGAATCGCCGACCGCAATGCCGACGGAATCGTTGACCTGCTTGAAGCGGTCGAGGTCGATCACCATCAGCGTCGGCCGCAGCGTCGGCATGGTCTTGGCGAAATGCGCAACGGCGCCGAGCCGGTCCATGAACAGCTTGCGGTTGGGCAGGCCGGTGAGATTGTCATGCACGGAATCGTGCAGCAGGCGCTCCTCGGCGTTGCGCAGCTCGGTGACGTCGGTGAGGGTGCCGACCACGCGCGAGACCTCGCCGTCCGAGCCGACCACCGGGCGCGCCTTCAGCGCGAACCACATGAAGTGACCGTCCGGCGTGCGCAGGCGGAAATCCTGCACCAGGCGGCCGCGGCGCTGGTCGAGCACGCTGTCGAGCGCGGCGCGGAAACGGTCCTGGTCGAGCGGGTGCAGCACTTCCAGCCAGGAGGCGGCCGGACCTTCCAGCGTGCCGCGCTTGAGGCCGAGCAGGGCTTCGGTCTCGGGGCTGGTGAAGACCTTGTCGGCGGAAACGTCCCAGTCCCAGATCAAATCGCCGGAACCGGCCAGCGCCAGCGCGCGGCGCTCGATGTCGGAGACGACGCCGGTGGTGGCACCGCCGCCGGCGAACGCATGCTGCATCACCGTGAAGCCGATCAGCATCACGATCAGCACGAGGCCGCCGAGCAGGGCAGGTCCGACGATGTCGTTGGTGACGGAGCCTGCGACCGTCATGCCGGCAGCGACCACCCAGACCACCAACAGGAACCAGGTCGGGATCAGCAGTACCGCGCGGTCGAAGCCGTGGGTGGAGAGGTAGACGATCAGCGCGAAGCCGGCGAAGGCAATCAGCACCAGCGATATGCGCGCGATGCCGGAAGCGACGGCAGGGTCGAACAGGGCCAGTGCAACCAGCGAGCCCAGGAACGCGAGCCAGCCCACCGTGATGTGGGAATAGCGCACATGCCATCGACTGAGATTGAGATAGGCGAACAGGAACACCAGCAGCGTCGCCGCCAGGATCGCCTCACCCGCCGCGCGCCAGATGCGCTCGGCGTTGTTCGACATGTCGAGCACCTTGCCCCAGAAGCCGAAATCGACGCCGATATAGACCAGCACCGCCCAGGCCAGCGCCGCGGCGGCCGGGAACATGATGCTGCCCTTGACCACGAACAGGATGGTCAGCACCAGCGCCAGCAAGCCGGAGATGCCGATCACGATGCCCTGGTACAGCGTGAACGAGTTGACCTTGTCCTTGTAGGATTCCGGCTCCCACAGATAGAGCTGCGGCAGCTTGTCGGTGCGCAGCTCCGCGACGAAAGTGACGACGGCGCCGGGATCGAGGGTGATGCGGAAGACGTCGGCGGTCGGACTCTCCTGCCGCTCCGGCCGGTCGCCGGTCGAGGGCGTGATGGTTGCGATGCGCGACAGCCCGAGGTCGGGCCAGAGCAGCCCTGAGGAGACGATGCGGTAATGCGGGGCGACGATCAGGCGGTCGAGCTGGTCGTCGGTGTTGTTGGCGAGCGCGAACACCACCCAGTTCTGGCCGCCTTCGCGGGCGCGCACCTCGATGCGGCGGACGATGCCGTCGGTGCCGGGCGCGGTGGAGACCTGGATGCGGTCGGCGTCGCTGCGCTGATGCTCGAGCACGCCGGTGAGGTCGATTGCGGGCGCGTCACCGCGGACGCTGACAGCGTCGAGCGCGCGCGCCGGGAACGCGCAGACGAGAATCATGAGGCCCAGCGCTATGGGCGCGAGGCACCTGATCAGACGCAAGGTCAGTTCTCCGCGTTCGACGCAAACTCTTCGGTGCAGGCTCTTCGGTGCACGGCGTTTTCCGAACGGAACAGGATGGTTCGGTGCGTCGCGATAGATGCCACGAAAGCAAGGAAAATCAAAGGGTTTCCGGCCTGCCCTGTGGGCCGTTGGCCTAGACCTCCAACACAATTTTGCCAATATGTGCCGAGGTTTCCATCCGCCGGTGCGCGTCGGATGCCTTTTCCAGCGGGAAAGTGCTGTCCATCAGCGGCTTGACCCGGCCTTCGCGCAAAAGCGGCATCACTTTCGCCTCGATCGCGGCCACCATCGCCGCCTTGTCCGCATTACTACGGGGGCGCAGCGTCGAGCCGGTATGGGTGAGGCGCTTCACCATCACCTTGGCGATGTTGACGCTGACCTTGGGTCCGTTGAGGGTCGCGATCTGCACGATGCGGCCGTCGAGCGCGGCGGCGTCATAGTTGCGATCGACATAGTCGCCGGCGACCATGTCGAGGATCAGATTGGCGCCGGCGTTGTTGGTCTCCGCCTTGACCACGGCGACGAAGTCTTCGTCCTTGTAGTTGATGGCGCGATCCGCGCCGAGCTTGAGGCAGGCATCGATCTTGTCCTGCGATCCCACGGTAACGATCACCTTCGCGCCGAACGCTTTTGCGAGCTGGATCGCCATGGTGCCGATGCCGGAGGAGCCGCCATGGATCAGCAGCGTCTCGCCGGCCTTCAAGCCGCCGCGCTCGAACACATTGTGCCAAACCGTCATCAGCGTTTCCGGCAGTGCGCCGGCTTCCTTGATCGACAGCGACGGCGGCACGCTCATCGCCTGACCGTCCTGGGCGATGCAGTACTGCGCATAGCCGCCACCGGCGACCAGCGACATCACCTTGTCGCCGATCTTGTGCCGCTTGGCGTTGCTGCCCACGGCCACCACTTCACCCGCAATTTCGAGACCGGGCAGGTCGCTGGCGCCGGGCGGCGGCGGATAGGCGCCGGAGCGCTGCGCGACGTCGGGACGGTTGACGCCGGCGGCCTGCACCTTGACCAGGATCTCGTCGGGGCCGGGCTGCGGCAGCGCCCGTTGTTCCGGCACCAGCACTTCCGGTCCGCCGGGTTTCGAGATGGCGACCACGGTCATTTGCGCGGGCAGCTTGTCCATGATGTGTCCTTGAGCAAAGGTGCGGGATGGAACGAGGCCATTGCTTAGCCAGCGCGATGCAGGCTGGCAACCGCCTCAGCCGCTTGTGATGCGAACGCAGGAGGAACAAGGATGGCGATGGAAGACGACGACCGTCCGCGCAAGAAGATCAGCCATGACATCGGACAGGATCTCTCACTCTTGTCGGTGGAGGAACTGACCGAGCGCATCGCGCTGCTCAAGGGCGAGATCGCAAGATTGGAAGAAGCCACAACAAAGAAGCGCGCCTCGCGCGATGCGGCCAACAGCGTGTTCAAGTCGTAGAGCCACACAATAGCTGTCGTCCCGGCGGAGGCCGGGACCCATACGCCGTGCGAGCAGTTCTACGAAGACTCGGAGTTGCCGGCTCGCGCGACGACTTTTCCCTGTGGCTATGGGCCCCGGCCCCCGTGCGCAATTGCGCACTAGGCCGGGGCGACGGAGAGAGTTCGTTCCGCGGGCGCACTCGGCCACTGACCGACATGGCTAACGAACCCTCAAAATAATCGCTCGTTTACTCCACATTAAGCTTTCGAGTTTATGACTTGGAACTGTCCTTGTTTGGACACCGAGTGGCTCCTGTCCACTCTGTTTGACGCCTCCCTGTTATCAACTTTCAAAGCCGCCGGTTTTCCGGCGGCTCTTTTTTGCGCCCAGCTCCGCCTTTTTGCGTCTCGCCGCGGTTGAATTCCGAGGAAAGACCCGCGGAAACCATATCCGCGCTTGTCACTGGACTCGGCGTCGCGCCCGCGCAATGATTTGTTCATCATAAGCCGGCGCCAAAGCCGGGCAGTCAGACAGTTGCGTAAGGGGCGTTAACCATGGAACGTTTGCAAGCCGAAGGCGCTCTCGTTCAACTCAGTGAGCGGTTCACCAATTCTGCGGCGTTCGGCGTCCTGTTCCGCGAGGGCATGGACCTGGTCGAGGAGACCGCGGCCTATCTCGATGGCGCCGGCCGGACCGAGGCCAAGGCGCTCGATCGTGCCGTCAGCCTCACCTATGCGACCGAGAGCATGCGCCTGACCACCCGCCTGATGCAGCTGGCGTCGTGGCTGCTGCTGCACCGCGCAGTGAAGGAAGGCGAGATGACGCTCGGCCAAGCCAACCGCGAAAAGACCAAGGTCAAGCTCTCCGCCGCCGATCCCGGCTCGACCGACAGCATCGAGAAGCTTCCGTCGCAGCTCCAGGACCTGATCCACCGCTCGATGAGCCTCCAGACCCGCGTGCGCCGCCTGGACACAACCATCCACACCCCGCCGGTCGATCATTCCTCGATCGGCAACCCACTGGTGCCGCATCTCAACGCACTGAAGGCGGCGTTCGAGCGGTAGCCCTTGTCATTGCGAGGGTAGCGAAGCAATCCAGAAATCCCTCCGCGGAGACAGTCTGGATTTGCTTCGTCGCAAGAGCTCCTCGCAATGACGAGCATCCCCCAAAACAAAAAACGCCCCCGGCTCTCCGGGGGCGTTTTCGTCTCCAGCCTCGAGGGGCCGGATCAATCCTTTTTGAGAAAGCCCGAAAACTTCTTCTGGAAGCGCGAGACGCGGCCGCCGCGATCCATCAGCTGCGCGTTGCCGCCGGTCCAGGCCGGGTGCGACTTGGGGTCGATGTCGAGGTTCAGCGTGTCGCCTTCCTTGCCCCAGGTGGAGCGGGTCAGGTACTCGGTTCCGTCGGTCATCACGACCTTAATCGTATGATAGTTCGGGTGAATTTCGGCTTTCATGGCAATTCCTCGGCGCCCCGGCGCCTCACTTGAGTGGCTATCGAATGACGGATTTGGCGCGGTCTATACCCCATGAGGCCCTGTAAAACAAGCCATTGCAGGGCCTTGGCAGGGGACCGGGCGACCCCCTAAGGGACATCCCGGATTTGCCACTCCCGCTCGCCCGGCCTATCTGGAGCGGACCACCTCTCTTTGTCTTTTGGTCGGATCTCATGAGCGCAGTTGAACGGCTTGAAACCGGGCCCGCGGAAGCCCCGTCGATCGAAGCCGACCTGATCGAGGCGCCGGCGAAGAGCCGCGCGAAGCTGCGGCCGCTGCTGGCGCTTGCGCCCTATGTCGCGCGCTATCGCGGCCGCGCGGCGCTGGCCTTCGTCGCGCTGACGATCGCGGCGCTGACCACGCTGCTGGTGCCGGTCGCGGTGCGCAGGATGATCGATTTCGGCCTGACGCCTGAAGGCATCGAGCTGATCAACAGCTACTTCTCGGTGATGATCGCCGTCGTCGCCGTGCTCGCACTCGCAAGCGCCGCGCGCTACTACCTCGTGATGACGATCGGCGAGCGCATCGTCGCCGATCTCAGACGCGACGTCTTCGCCCATTTGCTGTCGCTGTCGCCGGCCTTCTTCGATTCCGCGCGCAGCGGCGAGCTGGTGTCGCGCCTCACCGCCGACACCACCCAGATCAAATCCTCCGTCGGCGCCTCGGTCTCGATCGCGCTGCGCAATCTGATGATGTTCTTCGGCGCTGCCGCGATGATGGTGATCACCAGCCCGCGCCTATCAGGCTTCGTGCTGCTCGCCATCCCCCTGATCGTGCTGCCGCTGGTCGCCTTCGGGCGCTGGGTGCGGCGTCTGTCGCGCAATGCGCAGGACACGCTGGCCGAGGCCTCCGCCTATGCGAGCGAGCTGGTCGGCGCGATCCGCACCGTGCAGGCCTATACTAGCGAGAGCCTCGCCGAGAGGCGCTTCGGCGGCGAGGTCGAGCAGGCCTATGAAGCCGCGCGCACCTCGACGCAGGCGCGTGCCGTGCTCACCGCCATCATCATCTTCATCGTGTTCGCGAGCGTGGTCGCGATCCTCTGGATCGGCTCGCACGACGTGCTGATCGGCACCATCACGCCGGGCCGGCTCGGCCAGTTCGTGCTCTATGCGGCCTTCGCCGCGGCCGGCCTCGGCCAGCTCAGCGAGGTGTGGGGCGAGATCTCGGCGGCATCGGGCGCTGCCGAGCGCCTGTTCGAGATCCTGCATGTGCAGCCCGATATCACCGCGCCGGCGTCGCCGCGCGCGCTGCCGGTGCCGGCGCGCGGCGAAGTCGGCTTCGACCGTGTCAGCTTCGCCTATCCGGCGCGGCGCGACGTCAATGTGCTGGATGTCGTCTCGTTCACCGTGCGCCCCGGCGAGAAGGTTGCGATCGTCGGTCCGTCCGGCGCCGGCAAGAGCACGATCTTTCATCTGCTGTTGCGCTTTTACGATCCGCGCAGTGGCGCGATCTCGCTCGACGGCGTGCCGGTCAAATCCGCCGATCCCCGTGAATTTCGCTCCCGCATCGCGCTGGTGCCGCAGGAATCCAACGTGTTCGCGGCGAGCGCCCGTGACAACATCCGCTTCGGCCGGCCCGATGCCACCGATGCCGAGGTCGAGCGCGCGGCCGAGCTCGCGCACGCCGCCGAGTTCATCCGCCGCCTGCCCGAAGGTTTCGACACCCCGCTCGGCGAGCGCGGCGTGACGCTGTCCGGCGGCCAGCGCCAGCGCATCGCGATTGCGCGTGCGATCCTGCGCGATGCGCCGCTGCTGCTGCTCGATGAAGCCACCTCCGCGCTCGATGCCGAAAGCGAGACGCTGGTGCAGACCGCGCTGGAAGAGCTGATGCGCCACCGCACCACCCTCGTCATCGCGCACCGCCTCGCAACCGTCCTGTCGTGCGACCGCATCCTGGTGATGGACCAGGGCAAGATCGTCGAGCAGGGCACGCATGCGGAGCTCGTGGCTGCGAACGGGCTCTATGCCCGGCTGGCGAGGCTGCAGTTCGAGGGGGCGTGAGGCGGAGTACTCCGGATTGCCGCTTCATTCACGGTGTCATCGCCCGCGCAGGCGGGCGATCCAGTACTCCGAGACGTTAGTGATCAATCGAGAGGCTGCGGCGTACTGCATTCCCCGCCTTCGCGGGGAATGGCAGCGGAGATTTTGGATTGCTCATCATAGGCTTCCGCAATTTCGGATAGGTCAGCCCACGCCCCTTAGCCGAGTGGATGGACCTTGCAGTTCCCCCAGATGTGGCGCCTAATCAGGTATCGCCGGCCAAAGGCTCGTCCGTAGGCGTCGGTGCCTGAGAGATGATTTGCGCTCCCGCCTCAACGGGAGTGCGCCTCATGGCCCAGCCATACAGCAAGGAAACTCTCGAACTTTTGGAGCGGGCGCGGCGAGCGATCGATGAGTCGATCCGGCTTCGCGAATACAGCCAGCGCGCGATCCGCCAAGCCGAAATGTGGCAGTTCAATCTTGAACTCCGCTTGAGCCGAGAGCGCGTCGCGGCGAGTGGGCGAACAGCGCCGATCATCGACACTTCGGCGATAGCGCCGGCACATTCGGCCATGGCCAGTTCTTCCAGCTCCCGTCCTCATCAACGCAGGCCGATGGCCCAAGGCCATTCGTCGGAGCACTCGTCGTCTTGACCGGCGTGGCCAACCGCTGGTCGACGTAGCTCGTCGAGACATATCCGGCGACGATGACGCCGAGCAGGACCGAAGACCCCTTGGCCAGATCGCTCAGTTTCATCGGTCATCTCCATCCGCTTGCCGGCGCAACTTCCGGGCACAACGACTAGCTGACGTCCCGGGATCCCGACGTGACGGGCGTCACGCCCGCCACATCATCTTCAGCACCGGCCGGCCCGAGGTCGGATTCACCTCGTCGCCGGCATGGGCAAAGCCGTTGCGTTCGTAGAAGCGGATGGCGCGGCTGTTGTCCTTGTTGACGAGCAGCGTCACGCCCCTTGGTGACAGGCGCTTGGCCTCATCGACCAGCAGCCGCGCCGCGTCCGAGCCCCAATGCGCGGGATCGACCACGAGCTGGTCGAGATAGCCGTCGCCGTCGATGGTGACGAAGCCGGTCAGCGTGCCGTCCTGCTCCGCCACCACGATCGAAGCCTTCGGCACCAGCTCCTTGCGCCAGCGTTCGCGCCACCAGTCCAGGCGCGCCGCGAAGTCGATCTGCGGATAGGCCTGCTGCCAGGTGCGATGCCACAGCTCGATCGAGGCGGCCTCGTCCTCGGGAAGGTAGGGACGGAGGTAGAGGGCGCTCATTTTCCGAAGGCGGTCATGCCCGGGCTTGTCCCGGGTATCCACGCCTTTCCATCAGCTAAGACCGAAGATCGTGGATGGCCGGGACAAGCCCGGCCATGACGTTGGGCTGAGCGTTGAGCCATTCCCACACTACCGCTCCGTCAGCTTCAGCTCGATGCGCCGGTTGCGCTTGTAGGCTTCCTCGGTGTTGGCGGTGTCGAGCGGCTGGAATTCGCCGAAGCCGGCAGCGACCAGGCGCTGGGCCGGCACGCCGAGCGTGACCAGATATTGCACCACCGAGATCGAGCGGGCGGCCGAGAGGTCCCAATTCGATTTGAAGTTCGGCCCGTTGACCGGGCGCACATCGGTGTGGCCGTCGACGCGCAGCACCCAGGGGATCTCGTTCGGGATCTTCTTGTCGAGCTCGATCAGGGCGGCCGCCAAAGTGTCGAGCTCGGCGCGGCCTTCGGGCAGCAGCACCGCTTGTCCGGTGTCGAAGAACACTTCGGACTGGAATACGAAGCGGTCGCCGACGATGCGGATGTCGGGGCGGTTGCCGAGGATGGCGCGCAGGCGGCCGAAGAATTCCGAGCGGTAGCGCGATAATTCTTGCACGCGCTGTGCCAGGGCAACATTCAGGCGAGACCCCAGATCGGCAATTCGATTTTGCGATTCCTTGTCGCGCTTCTCGGAGACGTCGAGCGCTTCTTCCAGCGCCGCCAGTTGCCGCCGCAGCGCGCTGATCTGCTGGTTCAGCACCTCGATCTGCGCCAGCGCGCGGGCGGAAACCGCCTTCTCGGAGTCCAGTGCCTTGCCGAGCTCGGAGGATTTGCCTTGCGCGTCGTTGCCGGCGGCGGCGAGCCCGTCATAGAGGCCCTTGATGCGGTCGCGCTCGCTCTCGGCCGAAGCGAGGCCGGCCTTCAGCGACGAGACCTGGTCGTCGAGCGTGAGCTTGCCGAGCTTCTCCAGCGACAGCAGCTCGTTGAGCTGCGCGATCTTGGCGTTGAGCAGCTCCAGGGCCTTGTCCTTGCCGGTGACCTCCTGCGACAGGAAGAACTGCACGACCAGGAACACCGACAGCAGGAAGACGATCGACAGCACCAGCGTCGACAGCGCGTCGACGAAGCCGGGCCAGTAGTTGAAGGAGGTATCGCCGCGGCGGCCGCGCGCCAGTGCCATGTCGCTAACCCTTCTCGGGCTGACGCGCGATGCGCTCCAGCAAGCGCCGGATCTCGCGGTTCTGCTCGCCCTGGCCGTCGGCCCATTCGCGGATCATCTGCTGCTCGGTCCGCATATGCGAGACCAGCGCCTGGATGGCTTCGGCAAGGCTCGCCATCGCCGCGGTGGTGCCGCGGCTGCCGCTGCCTTCCTCGAGCACCGTGCGCAAACGCTCGACGACAGCCTGAAGCTCGCCGCTGGCAATGCCGCCGCCACCGCTGGCGGCGACAGCCACCTCGCCGCTGCCATATTCGCGCACGGTGGTGGCAAGCCAGTCTTCGAGGTCCGTGTAGAAACGGTTCTGCGCCTGGCTCGATTGCAGGTCGAGAAAGCCCAGGATCAGCGAGCCGGCGAGGCCGAACAGCGAGCTCGAGAACGAGATGCCCATGCCGCCGAGCGGGGCGGCCAGCCCCTCCTTCAGCGTGTCGAACAGGGCGCCGGAATCGCCGCCGACCTTGAGCCCGTCGATCACCTTGCCGACCGAGCCGACCGTCTCGATCAGGCCCCAGAAGGTGCCGAGCAGGCCGAGGAAGACCAGCAGCCCGGTCATGTAGCGGGAGATGTCGCGGGCCTCGTCGAGGCGGGTCGCGATCGAATCGAGCAGGTGCCGCATGGTGGTCTGGGTGATCGACATCCGTCCGGTGCGCTCGCCGCCGAGGATCATCGCCATCGGCGCCAGCAGCTTGGGGTGGCGGGCGGGCGCTAGACCGGGATCGGCGATGCGGAAATTGTTGACCCAGGAGACTTCGGGATACAGCCGGATCACCTGGCGGAAGGCCAGGATGATGCCGATGAACAGCACGCCGCCGATCAGGGCATTGAGCCCGGGATTGGCGAAGAAGGCCTGGATGATCTGCTTGTAGAGCACCACCCCCACCAGAGCGCAGAGCACCAGAAAGACCAGCATCCGCACCAGGAAGACGCTGGGCGAGGATAGCTTGGTATATTCGATGTCGATGGAAGAGCGGGGCGAGGCGCCTGGCGGCATGGCCGGTATCATCCGTTAACTTGCTTGCGGGGAGCACTATGGCACAGCGCCAGCCCAAAAAAAGCGCCGGATGCGCCGATTTCGGGGAGAGCTGGGGAACCCAAAGCGGAAACCGGGCTTTGGTAAGGACGTACTTTCCAAATCGTCGGCATTCCACAGGTTCAGTTCGCACTTTTTCCCCCGGCCGCCCAAGATCTGCCGCCCAAGACGGAGTCGTCGCATGAGCGTCGTGTCCGCGATCATCGGGACTGCCGAACGGGTGCCGCTGCCTGATGTCGTGATCCGCGCGGCGATCCAGCGTCTGTGCTCGCGCACGGTGACCCGTCTGTCCGCGCTAGGCGGGGCCGACGATGCCGCCTTCGCCGGGCGGATGATGCTGCGGCCGATCGCCGAGAATGCGGATGCCGGGCCTGACGAGGTGCCCGCTTCGTTCTTTGCGAAGGTGCTCGGTCCCAACCGCAAATACTCGTCCTGCTTCTACAAGACCGACGCGACCACCTTGCGGGAGGCCGAGGAGGAGGCGTTGCGCCAGACCGCCGAGCATGCCGCTCTCGCCGACGGTCAGACCATCCTCGAACTCGGCTGCGGCTGGGGCTCGCTGTCGCTGTGGATGGCGCGGCAGTTTCCGCACGCCAAGGTGATGGCGGTGTCGAGCTCGCAGGCGCAGCGTGCCCATATCGAGGAAGAGGCGCGGCAGCGCGGTCTGCTCAACCTGCGGGTGGTCACGGCGGACATCAACGTGTTCGCGCCCGACGGGCAATTCGACCGCATCGTGTCGGTCGAGATGTTCGAGCGCGTGATCAACTGGCGCAAGCTGATGACGCGCCTGCGATCGTGGCTCGCGCCGGATGGGCGGTTCTTCATGCACATCGTCGCCCACCGCTCCGGCTCTCACCTGTTCGATCGGGCCGATCGCGACGACTGGATCGCGCAGCACGTCTTCACCGGCGGGATGATGCCGAGCCATCATCTCATCAGGCAATTCGACGATCTCTTCACGGTCGAGAAGGAATGGTTGTGGAGCGGCACGCATTATCAGCGCACCGCCAACGACTGGCTCGCCAATTTCGACGTGCATCGCTGTTCCATCGAAGCGGCCTTGCGCAACATCCATGGCGAGGAGACCGCCCTGCGGATGCGACGCTGGCGCTGGTTCTTTCTCGCGAGCTCGGGCCTGTTCGGTTATGCCGACGGAACCGAGTGGGGCGTCAGCCACTACCGGATGAAGGCGGCGGGGTAATTGCGATGTTCCGTCGCAGCACGCGGTGATGGAACCGGACTCACAATCGGGTGAGGCGCAAAAAATGACGTGAACCCAGCAGCTTAAGCCGTGTGACATTGAGCCGCCCGCAACGTGCGTTGCGTCGCAGCAAGTCCCCTCTATTTTGGCGGCATCGGCCGCGCGGAATCACCCAGAACGGGGTCCCGCGGCGCGTGATCAGTTTTCAACAATATCGGGGCACTTAACTTCATGTCAGGACTTCGCGCGCGATCGGCATGCGTTGCAATGATGCTCGCGGCCTTTACGCCGCTGTTGGCGGGCTGCGACGAATCCAGCTCCGCCATTTCAGCCGCCCAGCCCAATGACCCCGACGTCAGCATCGTCATCGTCAAGCCGCAGCCGCGCGCCGTGGTGCGCGAGCTGCCGGGCCGCATCGCGCCGACGCGGGTGTCCGACGTGCGGCCGCGCGTCTCCGGCATCGTGGTCGAGCGCCTGTTCCGCCAGGGCAGCGAAGTGAAGGCGGGCGATCCGCTGTACCGCATCGATCCGCGTCCGTTCGAGGTCGAGGTGATGGCCAACGACGCCGCGGTCGCCAAGGCCGAGGCCGCGTTGATGCAGGCCCAGCAGCAGGCGCGCCGCATCGCCACGCTCACCAGCCAGCGCGCCGCGCCCGAAGCCGAGAACGAGAAGGCGATCGCCGCCGAACGCCAGGCTCATGCCGAGGTCGAGGGCCGCAAGGCCGATCTCGCGCGCGCCAAGCTCAATCTCGATTATGCCACCGTGCGCGCGCCGATCGACGGCGTCGTCGGTGCCGCCCTGGTCAGCGAAGGCGCGCTCGCGGTCCAGAACGAAACCAATCTGGCCACCATTCAGCAGCTCGATCCGATCTACGCGGATTTCACCCAGTCGGTGAACGAGCTCAACCAGCTCCGCCGTGCCTTCGAGAGCGGCGATCTCGAGCGCATCGCGCCCGATGCCGCCAAGGTGCATCTCGTGCTCGACGACAACACCCTCTACTCGCTCGACGGCAAGTTGTTGTTTTCGGATGCCAAGGTCGACGCCAATACCGGTCAGGTGACCTTGCGCGGTGAGTTCCGTAATCCCAAGCGCGAGCTGCTGCCGGGCATGTATGTCCGCGTCCGCATCGACCAGGGCCTCGATAGCGACGCGATCGCGGTGCCGCAGCAGGCGATCCAGCGCAATGGCGGCGGCGGCAGCGAGGTGTTCGTCGTCAAGGACGACAACCACATCGCGGTACAGCCGGTGCGCACCGGCTCGGTGCAGGACGGAATCTGGTTCGTCACCGAGGGCCTGAAGGCCGGCGACAAGGTCGTGGTCGAAGGCTTCCAGAAGTTCGCCGCCGGCGACAAGGTCAAGCCGCAATCCTGGTCGGAAGCGGATGCGACCGCCGACAACCGGCACGCCCAGAAGCTGATGCGGTAACGCGCTATGGCGAGCTTCTTCATCGACAGGCCGATCTTCGCCTGGGTGGTCGCGCTGTTCATCTGTCTGGTTGGCGCCATTTCGATTCCGCTGTTGCCGATCGCGCAGTACCCGATCATCGCGCCGCCCTCGATCTCGATCTCGACCAGTTATCCCGGCGCCTCGCCCGAGAATCTCTACAACAGCGTCACGCGGCTGATCGAGGAGGAGCTCAACGGCGCCTCCGGCATCCTCAATTTCGAATCGACCAGCGACTCGCTCGGCCAGGTCGAGATCATCGCCAATTTCGTGCCGGGCACCGATACCAGCGCCGCCTCGGTCGAGGTGCAGAACCGCATCAAGCGCGTCGAGGCGCGGCTGCCGCGCGCGGTGATCCAGCAGGGCATTCTGATCGAGGAAGCCTCCAGCGCGGTGCTCCAGATCATCACGCTGAACTCGACCGACGGCAGCCTCGACGAGGTTGGCCTCGGCGACTTCATGATCCGCAACGTGCTCGGCGAGATCCGCCGCATCCCCGGCGTCGGCCGCGCCACTCTGTATTCGACCGAGCGCAGCCTGCGCGTCTGGGTCGATCCGGCAAAGCTGGTCGGCTATGGCCTGACCGCCGACGACGTCAACAAGGCCATTGCCGCGCAGAACGCGCAGGTCGCCTCAGGCAGCATCGGCGCAGAGCCGTCGACCTCGACCCAGCGCACCTCTGCGCTGGTGCTGGTCAAGGGCCAGCTCTCGTCCCCGGATGAATTCGGCACCATCATCCTGCGCGCCAATGCCGACGGCTCGACTGTGCGGCTGCGCGACGTTGCGCGCATCGAGGTCGGCGGTCTCAGCTACCAGTTCAACACCCGTCTCGACGGCAAGCCGACCGCCGGTCTGTCCGTGCTGATGTCGCCGACCGGCAATGCGCTGGCGACCGCGAGCGCCGTCGAAGAGAAGATGAAGGAGCTGTCTCGCTTCTTCCCGGCCAATATCGGCTACGAGATTCCCTATAACATCACGCCCGTGGTGGAGGCCTCGATCAAGAAGGTGCTGTCGACGCTGGTCGAAGCCATCGTGCTGGTGTTCGTGGTGATGTTCCTGTTCCTGCAGAACATCCGCTACACCATCATTCCGACCATCGTGGTGCCGGTGGCGCTGCTGGGCGCCTGTACCACGCTGCTGCTCGCCGGCTACTCCATCAACATGCTCTCGATGTTCGGCATGGTGCTCGCGGTCGGCATCCTGGTCGACGATGCCATCGTCGTGGTCGAGAACGTCGAGCGCATCATGGCCGAGGAGGGGCTGCCGCCGAAGGAAGCGACGCGGAAAGCGATGTCGCAGATCACCGGCGCCATCATCGGCATCACGCTGGTCCTGATGGCGGTGTTCGTGCCGATGGCGTTCTTCCCGGGCTCGGTCGGCATCATCTACCGCCAGTTCTCCGTGACCATGGTCGCCGCGATCGGCTTCTCCGCCTTCCTCGCGCTGTCGCTGACGCCGGCGCTGTGTGCGACGTTGCTCAAGCCCGTCGCGGCCGGTCATGGTCATGCCAAGAAGGGCGTGTTCGGCTGGTTCAACCGCATGCTCGACGGCAGCAAGGAAGGCTATTCCCGCACCGTCGGCTTCTCCCTGAAGCGCACCGGCCGCCTGATGCTGGTCTATGTCGCACTGCTCGCCGGCCTGTCCTGGGCGTTCGTCAATCTGCCCGGCGGCTTCCTGCCCGTCGACGACCAGGGCTTCGTCACCACCGACGTGCAGACGCCGTCGGATTCGTCCTATGGCCGGACCGAGGCGGTGATCGAGAAAGTGGAAAAATACCTGGCGCAGCGCCCGGGCGTCGACAACGTCACCTTCCTCACCGGCTTCAGCTTCTCCGGCCAGGGCATGAACACCGCGCAGGCCTTCATCACCCTGAAGGACTGGTCGGAGCGCGGGCCGAAGGATTCGGCAGCGGCGATCGTTACGGACATCAACCGCGATTTGTCGTCGTCGATCCGCGATGCCAAGATCTCCGCGCTGCAGCCGCCGCCGATCGACAATCTCGGCAACTCCTCCGGCTTCTCGTTCCGGCTCCAGGACCGCGGCCAGAAGGGCTATCCGGCCTTGATGCGCGCCGCCGACCAGTTGATCGCGGAGGCCAATGCGAGCGCTGTGCTTCAGAAGGTCTATGTCGAAGGCCTGCCCGAAGCCGGCGTGGTCAATCTCGTCATCGACCGCGAAAAGGCCGGCGCCTTCGGCGTCACCTTCGAGGACATCAACAACACGATCTCGACCAATCTCGGCTCGAACTACATCAACGACTTCCCGAACCGCGGCCGCATGCAGCGCGTCGTGGTGCAGGCCGATGCCCGCGACCGCATGCGGACCGAGGACATCCTCAACTACAACGTCAAGAACAGCCGGGGCCAGCTCGTGCCGTTCTCGTCCTTTGCCACCGTGGAATGGGCGCGCGGCCCGACGCAGATCACAGGCTTCAACTATTATCCGGCGGTGCGCATCTCCGGCGAAGCAAAACCCGGCTTCACCTCGGGCGATGCCATCGCCGAGATGGAGCGGCTTGCCGGCAAGCTGCCGCGCGGCTTCGGCTATGAATGGACCGGGCAGTCGCTCCAGGAAAAGCTGTCGGGCTCGCAGGCGCCGTTCCTGCTCGGGCTCTCGGTGTTCGTGGTGTTCCTGTGCCTGGCCGCGCTTTACGAGAGCTGGACCATTCCGCTCGCGGTCCTGCTCACCGTGCCGCTCGGCATCGTCGGCGCGGTGGTCGCGGCGATGCTGCGCGGCCTGCCCAACGACGTCTATTTCACCGTCGGCCTGATCACCATCATTGGCCTTGCGGCCAAGGATGCGATCCTCATCATCGAGTTCGCCAAGGATCTGCGCAAAGAAGGCAAGCCGCTGGTGGACGCCACCATCGAGGCCTGCCGCCTCCGCTTCCGCCCGATCCTGATGACCGGCCTCGCCTTCATCTGCGGCGTGCTGCCGATGGCCATCGCGCATGGGGCCGGCGGCGCCAGCCAGCAGGCGCTCGGCAGCATCGTGATGGGCGGCATGATCGCGGTGGTGATTTTGGCGCTGCTGATGGTGCCGGTGTTCTTCGTCTCGGTGCAGCGCGTGCTGGGCGGGGATCGGGAGAAGGCGGCGAAGAAGGCCGAGATGTACGGGCCGCCCGCACCGGCCAAGCTGTAAGGTGAGGTGTCATGCCCCGCGAAGGCGGGGCATCCAGTAGGCCGCGGCCTTTCCGTACCCAACAGACGTCTCTGGGATACTGGATCATCCGCCTTCGCGGATGATCCAGTCGGGTTTGCTCTGGTGAGAGCGGCCACTGAACGCCGGATCGGTCGGCTTGCTTTCTCGGGAGTCTCAATCCAGACTGCATCCCTGGATTGAAAGAACGTATTCGCACCACGCCGCGAATGCACAGGCACCCTGCCGATCGAAAGCATGCCATGCGTCCGAGCGAAATTGCGATCTCGAACTATCGCTCCATTCGGCGGCTCTCCATACCCATCCATCCCCTGTCGGTGTTTGTCGGCGAAAATGGAGTCGGCAAGTCCAATCTCTACAAGTCCTTGTCGCTGTTGCGCGACGCGGCGACCGGTCAAATCACCCGCACGATCGCCGATGAAGGCGGATTGAATTCGGTCTGCTGGTCCGGCCTACGCAAACGAGGCGAAGATGGGCGGCTGCGGCTGTCGGCCACATTCGACAGCATGAGGTATTCCATCGAGCTCGGGTTTCCCAGCCCGCTTCAGGCCGCGTTTTCCGGCGAGCCGATGATCAAGGCCGAAATGATCGAAACGACGCGCGGCAAACGCACGGTCAAGCTGATGGAGCGGGTCAATTCGCTCATCAGCGTCCGCGGCGAGAGCGGCGCCTGGATCGCTCACAAGGATGCGGTGCTGCCGTCAGAGACCGCGCTTGCGGCTTTTTCCGATGGCAAGCAATGCCCGGAAATCGACCTGATCCGACATGCAATGCTGGGCTGGCGATTCTATCATGACTTTCGCACCGATCCGGCGTCACCGATACGAAAGCCCTGTCTCGCGATCGCAACGCCCTCGCTCAGCGCCGATGGCATCGATTTGGCTGCCACCCTGGCGACCCTCTACGTCATTCGGGAAGACGCCAACGACCTGCAGGACGCGATCCAGGATGCATTCCCGGGCGCCGAACTCCGCGCATGGGAAGAAAATGGCAGGTGTGAATTCGATCTGCAATTGCCGGATATGCCGCGGCCGTTCAGGGCTCATGAACTATCCGATGGGACGCTCAAATACATTTGCCTGCTCGCGGTGTTCATGGGTTACCGGCTGCCGCCGTTCATCGCGCTGAACGAACCCGAGACCAGCCTGCATCCGTCGCTGCTCGCGCCGCTCGCCCGGCTCATCGCCAAGGCATCGCGCCGCGCCGACATTTGGATTGTCACCCATTCGGAACAGTTGATGGACGCATTGCGAAGCGAGAGTTCGGTCCCGCTTCGCCGGGTGATCAAGTCGAAAGGCGCCACGGCCATCGAGGGCCTGACCATCGGCGGTGAATATCGCGACGACGAACCCGACGAGGACGATGATTAGCCGCCGTAGATCGAGCCGTCGCGCTACTGCGGCCTACTTCCGCAAAATCTTCACCAACTCCCCGTGCACGAATTCATTCCCGCACACGACATTGCCCGTCACCAGCGCATCGCCCGGCGTGTCGATGTCGGTGATCGTGCCGCCCGCTTCGCGCAGCATGATCATGCCTGCCGCGATGTCCCAGGATTGCAAATTGCGCTCCCAGTAGCCGTCGAGGCGGCCGGCGGCGACGAAGGCCAGATCGAGCGAGGCGGCGCCGAAGCGGCGCAGGCCGGCGACGCGCTCCTGCATCGCGGTCATCTCGCGGCGGAATTCCTCGTGGTCGCCGCGGCCGATATGGGGCAGTCCGCAGGCCACCACGCATTCGTTGAGCTGGCGGCGGCCGGCCACGCGCAGGCGCTGGTCGTTGAGGAAGGCGCCCTTGCCACGTTCGGCGATGTAGAGCTCGTCATTGGCGGGATTGTAGATCACGCCGGCGATGATCGTGCCTTCGCGCGAAAGCCCGATCGAGATCGCGAATTGCGGGATGCCGTGCAGGAAGTTGGTGGTGCCGTCGAGCGGATCGACGATCCAGGTGTGGCTCTTGTCGGAGCCCTCGCGCGTGCCGCCTTCCTCGCCGATGAAGCCGTAGCCGGGCCGCGCCTTGGCGAGGTCCTGGTAGAGGATCTCCTCGGCGCGCTTGTCGGCCAGCGAGACGAAATTCGCCGGCCCCTTCAGCGAGACCTGCAGATGCTCGATCTCGCCGAGATCGCGCTTGAGGCTGCGGCCGGCGCGGCGCGCCGCCTTGACCATGACATTGATAGTTGCGGAATACAGCATGAGCTCTGGTCTTGATCGGGGGAAATGGCGCGAAATCGCGCGTGTTTGAGGGATGGGGTGCCCTGCGAGGGGCTTAAGGTCAAGTCATTTGGTCCCGAGCCATTTCCTGGCGGCAGTCTCGGCCTTGGCCCGGTCCTCGGCCGGCAAATCCGACAATTGCTTGTCCAGCTCCGGATCGCCCTTGCCGGCGGTCTTGGCCACCAGATGCCATTTAAAGCCCTCGACCTTGTCCACGGCCGTGCCCATGCCGTTGATCAGCACCCAGGCCAGCCGGTTCTGCGCGATCGCGCTGCCCTGGCGGGAGGCCTTGCGGAGCAGGGCTACGGCCGCCGGCTGGTTCTTCGGCGTGCCGGTGCCGTTGAACAGCGCGATGGCGTATTCGACCTCGGCATCGACATTGTCGGTCAGAGTGGCGACCTGGAGCAGACGCACCGCCCGTTCCAGGTCCTTCGGCACGCCAGTGCCTTCCTTGTAGAAGGTCGCGAGCGCGTATTGCGCCTCGGGCAGACCGGCATCGGCCGCCTGGCGCAGCAGCTCGGCGGAGCGCTTGACGTCCTGCGGCAGGGTCTGGCCGTCGAGATAGAGCAGCGCGAGGTTATAGGCCGCCTTGGGCTCGCCGAGCTTGGCGGCGGACGCCATCAGCTTGACCGCTTCGTTTTTGTCGACCGGGCCGCCACGGCCGGAAATCCTCAGCATGGCGAGCGCGAACATCGCCTCGCGGTCGCCGGCGTCGGAGGCGCGCTTGTACCATTGCAGCGCCTTGGCATAGTCGCGCCGGATGCCCATGGCGTTGGAATAGAGCTCACCCAGCATGGTCATTGCCTTGGCATCGCCTGTTTCGGCACGGGCCGTGGCGAGATCGAAGGCGGTCTTGTACTGGCCGCGCTGATAGGCGCCGTACACCAGATCGACGTTGGGATTGTCCGTCGGAGGCGCTGGGATCACGGTCGCGGCCGGAGCAGGCTTTGGGGACGCTGAAGGCTTGGGGGAGGCTGAGGGTTTGGGCGCCGGCGCCGCTTCCTTCTTCTTGGTGATGGTGTGCGGCGTGGCCTTCGGCTTGTCCTTGGTTTTCTCGGCCGAAGGGCTCGGCGTCGCCACGGGCGGCGTGATCTGGAGCTGCGCGGCCGCGGGCACTGTGAGCAGCAGCAGCAGCGTGGCCAGGATGGTGATGCGCGGGAGCTTCATGTCGGGCGCTAGCCGTGCTCTTGACCCGCAGGATTTTGGCCCGCAAGCGCAGCCGCATGGGCCTTCTTGATAGCAGCATCTATCTCGACCAGCGCGGCCTTGGGTCCGCGCGGATCGGCCCAGATGAAGTCGCCCACCAGCACGAAATCGGCGCCGCTGACGGCGAATTCGTGGGCCTCTTCCAGCGAGATGGCAAAGCCGACGCAGGGCGGCTCGAACAGCTCGGCCCACCAGTCCAGCCGCTCGGCAATCGCTTGCGACGACGGCCGCTGGCCTTTCGCGTCAGGCTCGCCGAACAGCACGTAATCCGCGCCGATCTCGCCCGCATCCATGGAATGGTGCCGCGTTGTCAGCCCGCCGACGCCGGCGATGCGATCGGGCTTGAGCGATGGCAGCGCCTCTTTCAGCGCGGCGATGCCGGGCAGGTGCGCGCCGTCGGCGCCGCCGCGTGCGACGAGCTCAGGATGGCCGTCGACGAGCAGCGCGGCGCCCGCTTTCTGAACCGGCGGCGCCAAGGCCTTGATCCGCGAGATCATGGTGCGCTGGTCGGTCACCTTCAGCCGCAGCAGCACGGCCGCGACGTCGGCGGCGGCGAGCAGGCCAGGCAGCTCGGCCAGAAGCGAAGCGGGATCGTCGACGATGGGCGTCGCGAGATAAAGGCGCGGCGCCGGGCGCGGCGGAGGAGATTTGTTCGACAAGATCTAGGCCGCTTTCTTTTCCAGGCTGCTTTGCCATTCGCCTTTGGAGGCGAGGCCATTCATGCGCGCGCGGTGACTGAATGCGTTTTGTCCGGCCGCGACGTTCTCGGCCTTGCCCGACCAGGCCTTCTGCGGCGCGGCCTGGAGTGCGCGACCGTAGGAGAAGGTCAGGCCCCACGGCAGCGGGCCGAGCTTGTGCATGGCGTTGAGATGCGCCGTCGCCTCTTCATCCGACTGGCCGCCGGAGAGGAAGGCGATGCCGGGTACCGCCGCAGGCACGCACGCCCTAAGCAGCCGTATGGTCTTCTCCGCGACCTCTTCGACGGAGGCCTGCTTCGCGCACTTTTTGCCGGAGATGGCCATGTTCGGCTTTAGCACCATGCCCTCGAGCGCGACGCGCTGCACGCGCAATTCCTGGAACGTCTTGTTGAGCACGCGGCTCGTCACCTCATAGCAGCGGTCGATGTCGTGATCGCCGTCCATCAGCACTTCGGGCTCGACGATCGGCACGATCTGCGCGGCCTGGCACAGCGCGGCATAGCGCGCCAGCGCGTGGGCGTTGACGCTGAGCGCGGTCATCGAGGGAATACCGCTGCCGATGTCGATCACGGCGCGCCATTTGGCGAAGCGGGCGCCGCGCTCGTAATATTTCTTCAAGCGCTCGGCGAGCTTGTCGAGCCCGACGGTGACGAGCTCTCCCGGGCACATCGGCAGGGGTTGCGTGCCCTCGTCGACCTTGATGCCGGGAATGGCGCCGCTCTGTTCGATCAGCTTGACCAGGGGCGTGCCGTCCTTCGCGTTCTGCCAGATCGTCTCGTCGTAGAGGATGACGCCGGAGATGTACCGGCTCATGGCTTCGTTCGAGCGGAACAACATCTCGCGATAATCGCGGCGGTTCTCCTCGGTCGATTCCACGCCGATCGCGTCGAAACGCTTCTTGATGGTGCCGGAGGATTCGTCGGCGGCAAGGATGCCCTTGCCGGGCGCGACCATGGCGGCCGCGATCCTGTTGAGCTCAGTCAGATTCATCGAGATGTCCTCCCAAAACGATTCTGCCCTTGCCGGTGAAAATAGACCGTTCTCGGGCAAATGCCGAGTTAACGTTCGTCGCAGGGGCGCCGCTGTCATTCCGGGATGCGCCGAAAGGCGCAGGCCCGGAATCCATAACCGCAGGCTGTGGTTATGGATTCCGGGCTCACGCTCCGCGTGCCCCGGAATGACGGAAGGATGTGGTTGAGGGCCTTACGCCACCGTCGGGGCGAGCTCGCCCTTGGCGTAGCGCTTGGCCATCTCGGCCGTCGTCAGCACCTTCTTGATCTTGGAGGCTTGCCCGGCGGTATTGAATTCCTGGAGCCGCTGCTTGCACAGCTTGGTCATCGCTTCCATTGCGGGCTTCAGGTACTTGCGCGGGTCGAACTCTTCCGGATTGTCCTTAAGCACTTTCCGGATCTGGCCGGTCATCGCCATGCGGTTGTCGGTGTCGATGTTGATCTTGCGCACGCCGTTCTTGATGCCGCGCTGGATCTCGGCCACCGGCACGCCCCAGGTCGGCTTCATCTTGCCGCCATAGGTGTTGATGATGTCCTGAAGGTCCTGTGGCACCGACGAGGAGCCGTGCATGACGAGATGCATGTTCGGCAGCTTGCGGTGGATCTCCTCGATCACGTTCATGGCGAGGATGTCGCCGTCGGGCTTGCGGGTAAACTTGTAGGCGCCGTGAGACGTCCCCATCGCGATCGCGAGCGCGTCGACCTGGGTCTCCTGGACGAACTTCACCGCTTCATCCGGATTGGTCAGGAGCTGGTCGTGGCTGAGCTTGCCCTCGGCGCCGTGGCCGTCTTCCTTGTCGCCCATGCCGGTCTCGAGCGAGCCGAGCACGCCGAGCTCGCCCTCGACCGAGATGCCGCCGAGATGGGCCATGTCGGTCACGGTCTTGGTGACGCCGACATTGTAGCCCCAGTCGCCGGGGGTCTTGCCGTCAGCCTTGAGCGAGCCGTCCATCATGACAGAGGTGAAGCCGGCCTGGATCGCGGTCATGCAGGTTGCCGGCTCGTTGCCGTGGTCGAGATGCACGCAGACCGGGATGTGCGGATAGATCTCGGTCACCGCGTCCATCATGTGCTTGAGCATGACGTCGTTGGCATAGGAGCGCGCACCGCGTGAGGCTTGGATGATGACGGGCGCGTCGACTTGGTTGGCCGCGTCCATGATCGCCAGCGCCTGCTCCATGTTGTTGATGTTGAAGGCCGGGACGCCGTAATCGTTCTCCGCCGCATGGTCGAGCAATTGACGCAACGTGATCCGAGCCATCTGTGTTTTTCTCCCGTTTGGGCCTGCAAGGCCACTGCTTGAAGGCGGCTGACGAATTGCCGACCGATTACTTGGTGCGCAGAACTTCGACGCCGGGCAGGGGCTTGCCTTCCATCCATTCAAGAAATGCGCCACCGGCGGTCGAGACATAGGTGAAATGACCGGCCACATGGGCCTGGTTGAGGGCCGCCACGGTGTCGCCGCCGCCCGCGATCGAGATCAGCTTCTTGGCCTTGGTGCGCTCGGCGGCATGCTTGGCGGCGGACATCGTGCCGCGGTCGAACGGCTGCATCTCGAAGGCACCGAGCGGTCCGTTCCAGACCAGCGTCGCCGCATCGTCGATGGCGGCGTGGACACGTGCGATCGATTGCGGACCGACGTCGAGGATCATGCCGTCGGCCGGGATCGCGTCGAGGCCATAGGCGTGCGACGGCGCGTTGGCCGCGAAATGATAGGCGACGGTGGCGTCGACCGGCAGGATGATGGCGCAGTTGGCGGCTTCCGCCTTCTCCATGATGCGCAGCGCGGTCGCGGCGAGATCCTTCTCGGCCAGCGACTTGCCGATGCCGACGCCCTGGGCGTGCAGGAATGTGTTGGCCATGCCGCCGCCGATCACCAGCGCGTCGACCTTGGTCACCAGGTTTTCGAGCAGGTCGATCTTGGTCGAGACCTTGGCGCCGCCGATGATCGCGATGACGGGCTTGGTCGGCGAGCCCAGCGCCTTCTCCAGCGCGACCAGTTCGGCCTGCATGGTGCGGCCGGCATAGGCGGGCAGCTTGTGGCCGAGGCCTTCGGTCGAGGCGTGGGCGCGGTGCGCGGCCGAGAACGCGTCGTTGACCCAGATGTCGCCGAGTTTTGCGAGTTCCGCGACAAAGGCGGGATCGTTCTTCTCTTCCTCTTTGTGGAAGCGGGTGTTTTCCAGACAGAGGATGTCGCCGTCCTTCAGTCCGGCAACGGCCTTGGCTGCGGGCTCTCCGATGCAGTCGTCGGCGAAGGCGACGGGCTTCTTCACGACCTTGGCGAGTGCCTCGGCAACGGGCTTGAGCGAGTCCTTGGCATCGCGCCCTTTCGGCCGGCCGAAATGCGCGAGCAGGATGACCTTGCCGCCCTTGTCCGAGATTTCGGTGATGGTCGGCGCAACGCGCTCGAGCCGGGTCGCGTCGCTGACGCGCCCGTTCTCCATGGGCACGTTGAGATCGACGCGCAGCAGCACGCGTTTGCCCTTCACGTCGACGTCGTCGAGAGTGCGGAATTTGTTGGTCATCTCTGGGCTCTCTTGTCCCGGGCCTCTAGGAGGTCATTCCGGGGCGCGCGCAGCGCGAGCCCGGAATCTCGAGATTCCGGGTCTGGTCCTTCGGACCATCCCGGAATGACGAAACAGCTGCGGAGTTAGATCACCTTCGCCATCGCGACAGCGGTGTCCGCCATGCGATTCGAGAAACCCCACTCGTTGTCGTACCAGGACATCACGCGCACCAGCGTGCCGTTCTGCACCTTGGTCTGGTCCATGTGGAACGTCGAGGAGTGCGGGTCGTGGTTGAAGTCGATCGAGACGTTCGGCGCGGTGGTGTAGCCGAGAATGCCCTTGAGCTGCTGCTCGGAGGCACGCTTCATCGCCTCGTTGATTTCCTTCGGATCGGTGGCGCGCTTGGCGACGATCTTGAGGTCGACGACCGAGACGTTCGGGGTCGGCACGCGGATCGCGACGCCGTCGAGCTTGCCCTTCAGTTCCGGCAGCACGAGGCCGATCGCCTTGGCGGCACCGGTCGAGGTCGGGATCATCGACATCGCAGCCGCGCGGCCGCGATAGAGATCCTTGTGCATGGTGTCGAGTGTCGGCTGGTCGCCGGTGTAGGCGTGGATCGTGGTCATGAAGCCGGTCTCGATGCCGACGAGGTCGTTCAGCACCTTGGCGATCGGCGCAAGACAGTTGGTGGTGCAGGAGCCGTTGGAGACGACCAGATGTTCCCGGGTCAGCGTGTCGTGGTTGACGCCGTAGACGATGGTGGCGTCGGCGCCGTCGGCGGGCGCGGAGACCAGCACGCGCTTGGCGCCGGCGGTCAGATGCGCGGAGGCCTTGTCCTTCGAGGTGAAGATGCCGGTGCATTCCATCGCGATGTCGATGCCGAGATCCTTCCACGGCAGCTTCGAGGGATCGCGCTCGGCGGTCACCTTGATCTTGTTGCCGCCGAGGCTGATCGTGTCGCCATCGACGGTCACGGTGCCGGGGAAACGGCCATGGACGCTGTCGAAGCGAAGCAGATGGGCGTTGGTTTCGACCGGGCCGAGGTCGTTGATGCCGACGACCTCGATGTCCTTGCGGCCGGACTCAGCGATGGCCCGCAGGATGTTGCGGCCGATGCGGCCAAAACCGTTGATTCCGACACGGACTGCCATGTTTCGTCTCCTTCAATGACCGTTGTCATCCCGCACAACGCGCTAGCGCGCCTGCAAGGGTTTTTTTAGGGCGGACGCCCGGTTCGGCCGGGCGGGGCTTGATCATATGAGAGTTAGGTAGTCCTTTTTTTCGGCAATCTCAACTCTCAGGAAACGCGTTTCAGAACGGCGTTAACCGCGGCCTCGGCGGTAATGCCAAAGTGCTGGAATACCTTGTTGAGAGGGGCGCTGGCGCCGAAGGAGTGCATGCCGATAAATTCGCCATCCTGGCCGATCACGGCGTCCCAGCCCCAGCGCACGGCGGCCTCGATCGCGACCTTGACCGGCGCGTTGCCGATGATCTCGTCGCGGCGCTCCTTTGGTTGCGCTAGCAGGAGCTCGAGCGAGGGAACCGAAACCACCCGGGTCGGAATGCCGCGCTCGGCGAGCTGCTTCTGGGCGGCCACGGCCATCTCCACTTCGGAGCCCGATGCGAACAGCGTCGCCTTGGCTTCGCCCTGGGCGGCGACCAGCTCGTAGGCACCAAACCGGCAGGGGCTCTCGTTCGGTGCGGTGGTGCGCAGCTGCGGCAGGTTCTGCCGGGTCAGCGCCAGCACTGTCGGGCCGTCGATGCGGTTGAGCGCGAGCTCCCAGCATTCGGCAACCTCGATGGAATCGCAGGGGCGGAACACGCGCATGTTGGGAATGGCGCGAAGCGCCGAGAGATGTTCGACCGGCTGGTGGGTCGGGCCGTCTTCGCCGAGACCGATGGAATCATGGGTCATGACATAAACGACCCCGGTCCCCATCAACGCGGCGAGCCGCATCGCGGGCCGCGCGTAGTCCGTGAACACCAGGAAGGTCGCGCCGTTCGGTGCAAAACCACCGTGCAGGAAGATGCCGTTCATCGCCGCGCACATGCCGTGTTCGCGGATGCCGTAATGGATGAAGCGGCCCTTCGGCGTCTTGGCCGAGAACGCAGTCGCCGATTTCGCCTTGTTGTTGTTGGAGCCGGTGAGGTCGGCCGAGCCCGCCAAAAATTCCATCGGCATCGCGCCGGCAATCACTTCGATCACGGCTTCGGAGGATTTGCGGGTCGCCGCGGTCATCGGCTTTTCCAGCAGCTCCTTCTTGTAGCCTTTGAACGCCTTCGCCAGCGCGGCCGGGCGCTCGTGGCGCAGGCGACGCTCGAACTCGGCGCGCTTGCGGCTGCCGAGTTCACCGAGCCTTGCTTCCCATTCCTGTCGTGCCGCCGCGCCACGGCTGCCGGCCGCGCGCCAGGCTTTCAGCACGTCGTCGGGCACCGAGAACGGCTCCAGCGAAATGCCGAGATTTTCCTTGGCCGCCTTGAGCTCGTCGGCACCGAGCGCTTCGCCGTGGACCTTGTTGGTGCCGGCCTTGTGCGGGGCGCCGAAACCGATGGTGGTGCGGCACGCAATCAGCGTGGGCTTGTTTGATTTCTGCGCGCGCGTGATCGCGGCGGCGATTGCGGCCTGGTCGTGGCCGTCGATCTTCTCGGCCGCCCAACCCGCCGACTTGAAGCGCTTCACCTGGTCCACGGAATCGGAGATCGAGGTCGGACCGTCGATCGAGATGCCGTTGTCGTCATACAGCACGATGAGCTTGTTGAGCTTCCAGTGCCCGGCCATCGCGATCGCTTCCTGCGACACGCCTTCCATCAAATCGCCGTCGGAAGCGATCACATAGGTGTGGTGATCGACGATCTTCTTGCCGAATTCGGCGGCGAGCATCTTCTCGGCGAGCGCCATGCCAACGGCGGTGGAAATGCCCTGGCCGAGCGGACCGGTGGTGGTCTCGATGCCCTTGGTGTGGCCGTGCTCGGGATGTCCGGGTGTCAGCGACCCCAACTGGCGAAAGTCCTTGAGCTGGTCGATCGTCATCTCGGGGCTGCCGATCAGATACAGCAGCGAATAGATCAGCATTGAGCCGTGCCCGGCCGAGAGCACGAAGCGGTCGCGGTCCGGCCAGTCCAGCGCGGCGACGTCGAATTTCAGGAATTGCGTGAACAGCACGGTCGCCATGTCGGCGGCGCCCATCGGTAGGCCCGGATGACCCGATTTCGCCTTCTCGACGCCGTCCATGGCAAGGCCGCGGATCGCATTGGCCATACGGTTGTGATCGACCTGCGTCATGTCTGAAAATCCGTCTGAAATGAGGCGCTTGTGGCTGGATTCGCCGCGCCGGAAGGAGCCTTTCGGCCGCTGGGGTCGCGGCTGGGATAGCATCTCGGTTCCGGCAGGCCAAGGCAATCAAACGCCGGTTTGGCCGCAAAAGTTGCTTACGGCATGATCCGGAAAAGTGGAGGCCGGTTTTCCGGCCAGATCATGCCCGGCAGGAACTGATAGATCGGGGTGAAGCCCATCCCGATCTATCAGTGCATAGTTTCGTGGCGGCGTTGCGCTCCGCTAGCTTGCCACGTAAATTTCTGCTTCTAACCGCTTGCCGAACCGAGTCTTTTGCCGGACGGCAAGCCCCCCCGGGGATAGGCCACAGGTTCCGCCGCTGACTGCATGAACGATCGCGTATCCAACAGCTCTGCCATGACCGAGTCCTCGGCCGTCGAGATCGAGATCGCGACCCGCAGGCTCATGGCGGCGCTTGACTCGCTCGAAAGCGCGGTGGAGCGGCGGCGTGACGCCGATCGCGACGAGAACGAGCTCGCGGCGCGGATTCAGGCGCTGGGCGCGGACCGCTCGCGGCTTGCCGACGAGCTCGACGGCGCGCTGGTGAAGGCGCGCAAGCTCGAGCGCTCCAGCCGCGAGATCTCCGATCGGCTTGATTCCGCGATCGTCACGATACGTTCGGTGCTCGATACCGGAGAGGATGGATGAGCCACATCAACGTCACCATCAACGGCCGGCAATACCGCATGGCCTGCGAGGAAGGCCAGGAGGTGCGGCTGCTCAAGCTCGCCGAAAGCCTGGAGACGCGGATCCAGTCGCTGCGCGGCAAGTTCGGCGAGATCGGTGATGCCAGGCTTACCGTGATGGCGGCGCTGACCGTCTGCGACGAATTGGTCGACGCCGGCAACCGCATCCGCACCATGGAGCAGGAGTTGACCGAATTGCGGGATTTCCGCAACGCCGCCGTCGAGCGCGCCCGGTTGACCCAGACCGCGGTCGTGAACGCACTGAACTCCGCCGCCGAGCGCATCGAGAAGTCGACCCAGGTCCTGAACCGGACCGTCGGCAACGGGATCGCCATCGGCTGACCCTTCACCGGGCTGGCGATTCGTCAGCATCGTTGTTACATTGCCCAAGCGGGGCTGCGACGCGCGTCAGGAGCCATTATCCCCGGGGCCTTATCGATCCTTTAGGGAACTGTCCCTGGCCGGGCCCGTGGGCTCGGACATATGGTGCCCACCTACTTTCGTAGGGAACTCCGGGATCGAGTGCTTCAACGGCGTTCGCGGCTTCGCACTTTTGTTTTTCTTCCTTCTGGTTCGTGCCTGTCGAAATTGCGTCCCCGACACGCTGCGGGTGATGACAGCGGGGGATAGCTCTGCCTCGGGGGCAAGCGCATGACCAAAGCCGAACTCCGTGCCAAAGCCCTCGCGGCGCGCGATGCGCTGAGCGAAAAGAAACGTACCGCCGCCGCCGCCAAGCTCGCCAAGCGCGGGCTGCCGTTCCAGCTCCTGCCTGGCAGCATCGTATCCGGCTATTCGCCGATCCGCAGCGAGATCGATCCGATGCCGCTGCTGAAGAAGCTCGCCGAGCAGGGCGCCAGGCTCGCGCTGCCCTGCGTCACCGCGCGCGGCCAGGCGCTGATCTTCCGCGTCTTCCATCCCAACGATCGCCTGATGCTCGGCCCGCTCGGCATTCCCGAGCCGTCGCCTGCGGCCGCTGAAGTCATTCCCGACATCATGCTGACGCCGCTCGCTGCCTTCGATCGTCTCGGCCATCGCATCGGTTATGGCGCGGGGCACTACGACCACACTTTCGCGCATCTGCGAAAAGCCAAGACTATCGTCGGCATCGGGCTCGCTTTTGCAGCGCAGGAGATCAAGGCGGTTCCGGCACTATCCCACGACGTGGCGCTGGATTATGTGCTAACGGAATCGGACGTATTCGATTTCCGGAGTTCTGAAGTTGCGCATTCTGTTCGTGGGTGATGTCGTCGGCCGTGCCGGGCGCAACGCCATCGCCGAATATCTGCCCGGCATGGTCAAGGACTGGTCGCTCGATCTCGTCGTCGTCAACGGCGAGAATTCCGCCGGCGGCTTCGGCATCACGGAAGCGATCTATCAGGAGTTTCTCGACGCCGGCGCCGACGCGGTGACGCTCGGCAATCACTCCTGGGACCAGCGCGAAGCGCTTGTGTTCATCGAGCGCGCCGAGCGCCTGGTGCGGCCCGCGAACTATCCGCGCGGGACGCCCGGCCGCGGCGCCGCGTTGGTCGAGACCAAGAACGGCAAGCACGCGCTCGTCGTCAACGCTTTGGGCCGCGTCTTCATGACCCCGTTCGACGATCCCTTCGCAGCGCTGGAGCGCGAGCTCGGCGCCTGTCCGCTCGGCGTTGCCGCGGACGCCATCGTCGTCGATTTCCATTGCGAGGCGAGCAGCGAGAAGCAGGGCATCGGCTTCTTCTGCGACGGCCGCGCCAGCCTCGTCGTCGGCACCCACACCCATGTGCCGACCGCCGACCACCAGATCCTGTCGGGCGGCACCGCCTACATGACCGATGCCGGCATGACCGGCGACTACGATTCCATCATCGGCATGCAAAAGGAGGAGCCGCTGCGGAGGTTCACCTCCGGAATCCCCTCAGGCCGCTTCGAGCCGGCAGCGGGTGCTGCGACGCTCAGCGGCGTCGCGGTCGAGACCGATGATGCAACGGGCCTGGCACTGCGCATCGCGCCGGTGCGTGCCGGCGGCCGGCTGGAGCCAGCGACACCGAAATTCTGGTTGAGCTGAAGCGACAAATTCAGTGTCGTCCCGGCCTAGTGCGCAATTGCGCACGGGGGCCGGGACCCATAACCCCAGGGAGTAGTGTGAGGCACAGCTCCCACTCCGAATCTTCGCCAAACGACCTCCTGTGGGTATGGGTCCCGGATCTGCGCTCCGCTCCGCTGCGCTTGTCCGGGACGACAGTAGAGATTGACGCGCGATTGCGCATCAATCCCGCTGCGCCACTACTCCGCCGTCTGCTCCCTCAACTCAGCCACATCTTTCGCCGTCAGCTTCGACCCCTTCGCGCCGAACCGTGCGGTGACATAATTCGCGACCGCCGCGATCTCGTCGTCGCTATACGCGTTGCCGAACGCGGGCATCGACAGTGCCCCCTCCGGCGTGTGGCGCTTGGTGCCTGACAGCACGATCTGCGCGACGTTGGTGGCGGCAGGGTCGTTGACGGCCCAGGTGCCGGTCAGCGTCGCCATCGGCGAGACCGGGCTCTCGCCGCTCCAGCCGTGACAGCTGGCGCAGGCGCTGGCGAACACTTTCTTGCCGCGAGCATCCGCCGTGACGCCGTCCTTGTGTGAGGCGGGCGCAACGGGTGCGGTGGTTGCGGGCAGGTCGGGCGAGGGCTGCGGCGGCACGCTGCGCAAATAAGCGACGATGCTGCTTATGTCCTCAGGCGCGAACTGGCTAAAACTGTGGTCGACCGCTTCACCCATCGGACCCGACGCCGAGCCGTGGCCCGGCGCATGGCCGAGCGACAGATAGGAGATCAGGTCCTCGTCGCGCCAGCTGCCGAGGCCGGTGGCCTTGTCGGAGGAGATGTTGAAGGCGCGCCAACCGGCCGTGATCGCGCCTGCGAATTTCTTGCGGTTGTCCAGCGCAAAGCCGAGATTGCGCGGCGTGTGGCATTCGCCGCAATGCGCCAATGCTTCAACAAGATACGCGCCGCGATTCCACTCGGGGCTCTTGGAGGTGTCGGGCGCAAAGCGCGTGTCGGGATTGAACACGGCCGACCAGACAATCATGGCCCAGCGCTGGTTGAACGGGAACGCCAGCGTGTTCTCCGGCGGCTTCGCGCGCACCGCCGGCAGGCTGAACAGATAGGCCTTCACCGCCAGCACGTCCTCGTCGGTCATGTAGGTGTAGGACGTGTACGGCATCGCCGGATAAAGCCGGGCGCCGTCATGGCGCTTGCCGCGCTGGACCGCGTTGAGAAAATCCTGGTCGCTGTAATTGCCGATGCCGGTGTCCTTGTCCGGCGTGATGTTGGTGGAATACAGCGTGCCGAACGGCAGCTTGAAGCCGAGCCCGCCGGAATAGTCCTTCTCGCCCGGCTTGCTGTGGCAGACCATGCAATCGGCCGCCTTCGCGAGATATTCGCCGCGCTCGACGATGCCAGCCCTCTCCAGCTTCGCCGGCACGCCGGCCGGCTTGCCGGCGCGGTATTCCGCCAGCGCCACCTTGGGGCCGCCGGCGAAGTCGAGCGGACCCGGCCCGCGGATGAACCAGACGCCGAGTCCCGCCAGCACGATGGCGATCACGACGATGCCAGTGAGGATACGCATCTTGCCGCTCATGCCTTTTTCCCCGCAGCCAGCTGTTTCCGATCGATCGGCAGGCGCCGCAGCGCCACACCGGTTGCCGCATAAATCGCGTTGCGCAGCGCCGGCGGTCCGGCGTTGACGCCGGCCTCACCGATGCCGCCGGGCGCCTCGCCGCTCTTGACGACGAAGACCTCGATCTTCGGCATCTCGTTGATGCGCATCATGCGGTAGTCGTGGAAGTTCGACTGCTGCACGCGGCCCTTCTCGATGGTGATCTCGCCATAGAGCGCGGCGGTGAGGCCGAACACCAGGCCGCCCTCGATCTGCGCTTTCACCGTATCGGGATTGACCGCAATGCCGGTGTCGACCACCGAGGTGATGCGGCGGAGCACGATCTCGCCGATATCGTCGATCTCCGCTTCCACCACGGTGGCGAGGAAGCTTGCAAACGACGGCTGGACGCAGACGCCGCGACCGACGCGCGGTGGCAGCGGTTGGCCCCAGCCGGATTTCTCGGCCGCGAGATTGAGCACCGCGAGCATGCGCGGATTCTTCGTCAGCATCGAGCGGCGGAATTCGACCGGATCCTTGCCGGCCTTGCGCGCGAGCTCGTCCATCGCGCATTCGACCGCGAACACGTTGTTGTTCGGACCGACGCCGCGCCAGAAGCCGGTGGGCACCGCCGGCGGCTCGGCGCGGACATATTCGACATGGAAGTTGGCGAAGTCGTAGGGCGCATCCACCGCGGCATCGACCGCGTCGATGTCGATGCCTTTCTGGAACGCCGGCGGCAGCCAGCGCGCCAGCACTGCGGAGCCGGCGACCTTGTACTTCCAGGCCGCGACCTTGCCGTCGACCAGCGATGCCGTGACCTGGTCGCGATAGACCGGTCGATAGACGTCGTGCTGGATGTCCTCCTCACGAGTCCATATCACCTTGACGGGATAGTCGACCTGTTTTGCGATCTTCACGGCGGCCACCACCATGTCCGGCTCGAGCTTGCGGCCGAAGCCGCCACCGAGCAGATGCTGGTTGACGATCACCTTGTCGACGGGGAGGCCCGCGGCCTTCGCCGCCTCCGACTGCACGCGCGTCATGATCTGCGTGCCGGTCCAGATCTCGCACACATCTGGCCTGACGTGAACGGTCGCGTTGATCGGCTCCATCGAGGCGTGCGCCAGGAACGGCAGTTCGAAGCTCGCCTCGAACCTGTCGCCGCTCGCGAGCCCCTTGACGATGTCGCCGACCGATTTCGCGACCACGCCGTCCTTCGCGCTGGCGGCGCGCAGATGCTGCCAGATGTCGTTTGTGCTGAGCTTCGCGTTCGGTCCCTCGTTCCACTCGATCTTGAGTGCATCGAGGCCTTTCTTGGCGGCCCACATGTGGTCGCCGATCACGGCGACCGTGTCCTCGAGCACCACGACCTTGCGCACCCCTGGGATTTTCACCGCCGCGCTGTCGTCGACCTTGCCGACCTTGCCGCCGAAGACCGGGCAATTGGCGATCGCGGCGATCTTCATGCCGGGCAGGATCGCGTCGATGCCGTAGACGGCCTTGCCGTTGACCTTGTCCGGCGTGTCGAGCCGCTTCAGGGGCTGGCCGATGATCACGAAATCCTTGGGGTCCTTGAGCGGCACGTCCTTCGGCGGCGTCTTGGCCTGTGCGGCCAGTGCCAGTTCGCCATAGCCGAGCTTGCGGCCGCTTGCGGCGTGCATGACCTCGCCTTTTGACGCGGTGCAGCTTGCAGGCTCGACCTGCCATTGCGTCGCTGCGGCCTGCACCAGCATCGCTCGCGCGCTCGCGCCGGCTGCGCGCAACGGCTTCCACCAGGCGCGGATCGAGGTCGAGCCACCGGTCGCCTGCAGGCCGAAGGCGGGATTGGCGTAGAGCTGGTCGTTGGGCGGCGCGTGCAGCACCGCAACCTTTGCCCAATCCGCGTCGAGCTCTTCGGCCAGGATCATCGAGATCGAGGTATAAATGCCCTGGCCCATCTCGACCTGCGGCATGATCAGGACGGTGCGGCCAGTGTCTTCGATCCGGATGAAGGCGTTCGGGGCGAACTTGCCATCGGTGGTGTCACGCGGCTGCTCCGGTTCGTTGACGGCGGCGCGCAGCGGCAGATGGAAGGCGAGCAGGAATCCGGTCGCGAGACCGCCAGTTAGCAGCGAGCGGCGGGAAACGTCGGGAAGAGTCTTGTCTGCGATCATGGCGGACCTCATGACTGGCGGCCGGAGGCGGCCTGCTTGATGGCCTCGCGGATGCGCACATAGGTGCCGCAGCGGCAGATGTTGCCGGCCATCGCGGCGTCGATGTCGGAATCGTCAGGGCTGGGCGTTGCCGCCAGCAGTGCCGCGGCCGCCATGATCTGGCCGGACTGGCAGTAGCCGCACTGGATCACTTCGGCATCGAGCCAGGCCTTTTGCACCTTTGCGCCGGCCGGCGTGCTGCCGACATGCTCGATCGTGGTGATGGCGCGGTTCGCGACCGCGCTGACCGGCAAGACGCAGGAGCGGACTGCCTTGCCATCGACGTGCACGGTGCAGGCGCCGCACTGCGCGATGCCGCAGCCGAATTTGGTGCCGGTCATCCCGAGGACGTCGCGCAGGACCCACAGCAGCGGCATTTCAGGTGGCGCGTCGAACGATTTCGTTTCGCCGTTGATGGTGAGAACAGTTGCCATATGCATCCCCTTGCTCGCTCGATCGCTTACGGCGATCTAGTCAGCGAATTCGCGCGCACAATAATCATATCGATGCGAAACGATGAAGCGTCGACATGTCCGGCAATGCATATTTGCGGAGCGTGAGCGTCAGGCCATGACGTTCACGAATTTGTGCGGCGATCGCTGCGGTGATTTTGGGCTGTTTGATATGATAATCGTCATTTTCTGACGTTTTTTCGTCGCGAGCGTCATTGATCGCCGCAGATGATCGTGCGAATGCGCAAAATCATGCGATGACGAAACTCGTGCGATTATGGAAGTCAGACGGCGAGCACTTCTGACGCGATCAATTGCAGCGGCTCATTGTTGTGCCCTCTCCCCTTGTGGGAGAGGGCAGCGACGCCGGTAGACGCAGGCTCACTCTGGTGAGGGGTCGGTCTCCGCGTATGGGCGCCGTTTTGAATCAACCGACAAACGGAAGCCTGATCGTGAACGAGGCGCCGCCGTGCTCCCGATTACTCGCTGATATGAACCCGTTGTGCGCTTCGATGATGGTGCGCGCAATGGACAGGCCCATGCCCATGCCTTCGGCTTTGCTGGTGTAAAACGGCTCGAAAATTTCCTTTAGTTTGTCTTCGGGAATGCCGGGCCCGCGATCCGACACGGATAACTCCGCAAACTTCTCGACGCGCGAAGTCCGGATGCTGATGCTGCGATGTTCAGGCGGCGTATCCTTCATCGCCTCGATGCCGTTCATTACAAGGTTCAGAACAACCTGTTGAAGTTGAATGCGGTCGCCGAGGATCGGAAGCGCATTCTGCGTAGTCGGGCTGGTCAATTCGATCTGTCGTGCGATGGCCAGTGCTGAAAGAAAATCTATGGTTTCCCGCACAACATCGTTGAGGTCCAATTCTATCGGGTCGAAGGGAGCTTTTTTCATCAGACTTCGTAACCTTCGAATGACTTCGCTGGCGCGCTGATCATCCCTTAGAATATCGCCCAGGATCTCGCTTAATTCGGCAAGGTCCGGATTTGAGGATTTGAGTATCGCCTGTGCCGTTTCGGTATTCGTCAGAATAGACCCTAGTGGCTGATTTATTTCGTGGGCAATCGACGCAGTAAGCTCCCCAGCGGTCGAGAAGCGGTTGACGTGGGCGAGTTCTTTCATTCGCTGCCGCGCTTGTACTTCCGCCAACCGACGCCGACGATGTGCGTTCAGCAGGGCCAAGATTAACCCAGCTTGCGCGAGAAGAACGGCACTGATCAGCAGGATTTGTGAGGAATAACGCTGCCATGCAGTTTGCTCCCGAAACAGGATTTCGCTCCCCGGCGGCAGGCGGCTCTCGCTGATGTTCCAGCGCTGAAGCAGTCGCCAATCGTATTTCGGCGCTGAAAATCCGATTGGATTGATGCCGCTGAGCTTCTCGCCTCGCAACATGCGCACGGCAACAGCAGCCATTGGTTGGGCGCCCTCAGCCGGTGAAAACATCGGACCGCCAACAACCTGACCGACAAAGTAAGACTGATCGAATGAAAAAATGGGAGCGTTGGCGACTTCATAGATGCGCCTCAATGGCTCCTTGTCTCCATAGACGGCACCTGCACCGTCCACCGCTAGCTGCTGATAGAAAAGTGCAGTGTGCGGTGGCAAAGTCGCAACTGCTTTCAGTATATCCGCTAGCGGCTGCTCGCCGTAAAAGATTAATTCAACGTTGTTTTTCTTCAGCAGTGGACCGACTATCCGTTGGTTCTCGCCAGCCCAAAAGCGCTCACTGGGGGAGCTTCCGAGGATGATCGCGATGGCCTTTGTTTCCGGCAGCAACCGCAAAATGTTTTCAAAAGCCGCGACTTGATCGTATCGCACCCCGGCCAAGGCGTCCCGCTCCGACAACATGGATGGCTCAACCCGCCGCACCTCAACTGCCGCAAGCAGCATCGGCGTTGTCGGATAGAAGTTTGGCCTGTGCTGCTGGACGAAGAGGGCAGCGGGTGCACCTAAAGCGACAATCAAATCCGGCGGCCGTTGAGCATAGAGCGCCTTAAGATACTCAACAAATTTCGCATCGGCGGCGTCGTCCCCGTCCAGCGCCGTGACGAGCGAGTGTTCCTGAATGTTCAGCGGCCAAGGCGATTGTTTGTTGAGTTCTCTCTGAATTTCCCTGCTCCATGCGGCTCCTTGCTCAAAATTCGGGCCGAATGTATGAAGCAGCAAAATCTTTTTCGGTTGGCCGGCAATCTGGCCAGACAGGGTTTGGGCGGTTGTGCTCCCCATTGAGACGACAAGCACGACAACGGCAGCAACCCACACGCAAACGCGCCGCTTTAGCGAGGTCATCGCGATGGTCGCCTCACCAGTACATCGTCGCATTGGCTAACACGTTGAGGGCGCTCCCGGTCTGCGGCGTATAGACTACCGGCGTGGGGTGATTGGTGTACCCGAGCCCGATGCCCACGCGGATGCCGGGCGCAATGGGTGCATAATAGGCTGCAGTTATCGAAAAATTGCCGGTATGCGCGAGCTGGCCGCCTCGCACGGCGGCATCGACCAGATATCGGCTGAAGACATTGCGGGAGACAACCAAGGATACCATATCGCCTGGCCGGGACGGCAGCAGACCTATGCCATAGAGGCGTGCCTCATAGTACTCGCTGACGCGATTGAATTCCGGCGGAGCGTACATCGCGGTGAGGCCAGCGTACCACCCCCTTGCAGCCTGACCTTCGACTCGAGCAAGTTGGACAAATTGTCGATCCGCCAGAAGATAGGCTGCGTAATTCCCGGCATTCCGTCCGCCGAATTCGAAATCGACATACCTGCTGGTGTTGATGATGGCTGCGGCACGCACCCAGGTCGCAAGCTGGCCGGGGGCGGCCTCTTTGCGATAGCCAACCTCGTTGATCGCGAGAAATCCACTGTTCGGCGTAGACCAGTCCAGGCCGGTCGGGTTAGCGGTCTTCTCGGCGAAGGGGCCATCCGGGCTGCTCGCCACCTGCACACCGAACTTGTCATATAGCCCCTCCGGGCCGTTGACCTTGATGTTGATCGCCGGTTTCGCCCAGGCCCAGGCGCTTAGACCCGCCGCGACCGGAATTTGTCCGCTCGGTCCAAAGATGCTGGACGACAAATTGCCTGCGAGAAATGGTCCCCAATACTCAACAACATTGGCCAAATATCCAACCTTCAATTCCACCTGCCGGTTCAGGAAGGTCTGATAATAGCTGAGTGTCGCGAGGCTAAATGCGTTCGGCCCAGCCGGTGCCCAGGTGTCGTAATTGTAGATGCCGCCAACCGCGATCTGACCGTCGGAAATACCGTATCTGCTGAGGTCGTAAGTCATCTGCATCACGTTATTCGTGAAGAAGGTTGGCTTCTGACCATTATAGACCTGCTGGCCGAACGTGCTCCGCTCCGCGGGCAGCATGTTGTCGTAAAAGTTGTTGTTGGTGTAGCCGACGTAGCCGATCCCGAGTGCCGCGAGACTTGATCGGATGCCGGCGAAATCGGGGTCGATGGTATCCTGCGGACCGGGCAGCGCCACGATGAGCCCCTTGATCCGGAGCGACTGGAAGTCAACCTTTGGCGCGGCTGGCGCGGGCCCGAATGCGGTGTCTTCTGTCAGCTCAGTAGCATGACAAGTCGCTTGCAGAAGGAAGCCAGCACAAATCGATAATGCGAACGCCTTCAACATGCAGTCCCAATCGCAACGCGAGGTGCACTATCAGGCTGGCACGGCTAGCAGACCTCATCAAGTGGTAGAGATGATGAGCTTTTGCGATCGCAAATATGCTTGCTTCTACGGGGGCACATGTCTTTGACATGCGAAATCGTGCTCCGTCATACCTCGGAGGACTACTGGAACATGCCCCACCCGCAACGCAACCCCGAAAAACGCCCGGGTGAAATATCTTCAATCTATGGGGTCGCGCGGTCCCCCAACAGTTCTATGCCCGTCAAAGGACCCCGGAGACAGCCATTGAGATCGCGCAGGGGACGCGCGTGGTGCGCGTCTGGGCTCTTCGACGCATTCGGGTATTGTCCGCGCGGGGGACGCATCAGCGCGCGTCCTGCGTATGTAGGAGCTTCTCGCGTCCCGGCGGGAATAGGATACACCTCAGGATACATGAAAAACCCCACCACGGCGTTCGGCCAACAGGCGCCGTTTTGGATCAACCGACAAAGGAAGCCTGATCGTGAACGAGGCACCGCCGTGCTCCCGATTACTCGCTGATATGAACCCGTTGTGCGCTTCGATAATGGTGCGCGCAATGGACAAGCCCATGCCCATGCCTTCGGCTTTGCTGCTGTAAAACGGCTCGAAAACCTGTTTCAATTTGCCTTCTGGAATGCCGGGTCCGCGATCTGATACGGATAGCTCGGCAAACTGATCGGCGCGCGCAGTCCGGATGCTGATAGTGCGGCTTTCGTGAGACGTGTCCTTCATAGCCTCGACCCCGTTCAGCACAAGGTTCAAAATGACTTGTTGAAGCTGAATGCGGTCGCCGAGGATCGGTAGCGCATCCGCCGTGATCACGTTGACCATTTCGAATCTTCGGCTGACAGTTAGCGCCGAAAGAAATCTCACCGTCTCTTGCACAACCTCATTGAGGTCCAATTTCTTCAACTCGAACGGCGCCTTTTTTAGGAGGCTGCGCATCCTGCGAATGACCTCGGTGGCACGCCGGTCATCCTGTACAATATCGTTCACAATTTCCCTGAGTTCAACAACATCAGAAAGTGCAGCGATATCGGGACGCTGCGATTGCAGGATCGCGGCTGCGGTTTCGGCGTTCGTCAGAATAGACCCAAGCGGCTGGTTGATCTCGTGAGCAATCGAGGCGGTCAGTTCACCAGCGGTCGCGAAGCGATTGACGTGGGCCAGTTCAGCCATCCGCTGTCGCGACTGTACTTCGGCGAATTGACGCCGACGATGCTCAAATAACAAAAGTGCGATCAGTCCCGCTTGCGCGAGGACAAGCGCGATAGTGAACGTGATTTGCCACCAATATCGCTCCCACAACGTGGGCTCCCGGAAGTAGACGGCGCTACCGGGCGGCAGATCGCGCTCGGCAATTCCCCACCGCTGCATTTGTCGCCAGTCGAATATGGGAGATGCAACGTCAACGAATGATGGCTTGATGTCGGCGATCTTTTCGCCATTGAGGATGCGAAGCGCGACCGTGGCGGCTTTGGTGCTTTGCTCAACCACGGAATGCATGGGGCCACCGACGATGCCGTCTCCAAAAAAAGATTGGTCGTGAGTAAAGATCGGCGCGTTGGCCACCTTGGAAAGTTGGAGTAACGCGCCGGGCCCCTCATACGCCACGCCCGCGGCGTCAACATTCAGCAAGAGCCAGAAGATCGCACTATGCGGCGGGAGGGTCGCTGCGTCCTTCTGAATTTCTTCAAATGAAAGTTCATTGTAGTATCGAATTTGTACTCTCCCCGCCAGCGGCGCGGTTCGTCGGCGCGTCTCTTCCAGCCAATACGTTTCGCTTGGAGATGCTCCAATTACGACTGCAATTGTGGTTGTTAGAGGCAAGACGCTCAGAATATTTTCGAAGAACTCGATGGTGTTGTTGGTAGATCCCACCACGGTGTCATTTTCGCCCAATTTATCGAAGGCCACGCGCCGCCGCTCCACAGCCGTCAAGACCATAGGCGTATTTGGAAAAAGCTCTTTTCGGTGCCGCTGGACAAAATTGGCGGCTGGGGCGCCAATGGACATGATCAGATCGGGCGGGTTCTGGGTATTAAGGGCGTGAAGATATTCGACGAACGGACCATCTGATTTGTCGTTACTCAGGCGAGCAACCACAAGCGAGTGGTCCTGAAACTCCACTTTGCTGTGCCGACTTATTTCAGATCGAATGGCCTCTGCATAAACGGTCCAAGGCTTGAACCGAAGGCCGAACGAATGCAGCATCAGAACACGTTTCGGCGCTGGATCAGCTGCATAACTTTGGCCTGTCGTCGCGACCAACAATGCGACGGTCAACGCAGCGGTGAGGTTCCGCGCGGGACGGGTCCGCCATGGTGAGGGAGGCAGCCAGAAAAGCATCGCACTCCAAGCCCCGATCCAGGTGGAGCACCGTAACCGCTCGATTAGATTATCAACAAGGGGAAACTGCGGGGCAATTCTGACACAAGCAGGTCCGCAAGACCCGCGCGCTGCGTTGTGTACACTGATCTATATAATTTAGGGGGATGATTCTTGAATATCCTCGCAACAGGCCATCGCGCGGTCCGCACAAAGCCACGCCCTCGAAAGGACCCGCAGAGTGCGAAGCCGCGCGATCGCGCGTCGCCACGGATTAATAGGCGCAAATATAGTTCCCGTAAGCATCGTAGCAGCTGCGGCGGTACGCAGCAGTGCCAAGGGCAGCCGCGCCGACCGCTGCCGCCCCTACACCGTAGCCCCGATAGCCATAGCCGCGATAGCCGCCCCGATAGCCGTAGCCACGGTAGCCTGCGCCCCGCACTGCAACAGCGCCGCCGCCTCGCGGTCCTCGAACTGCGACCGCACCGCCGCGGTATCCGCCGCCACCCCGATAGGCACCTCCGCCGCGCCGAGCCTCGGCATCATCGGGGATCAAGCAGGCGGTGAGCAAAACGAAAGCGGCAAGAGAAGCGAGAATATAGCGGAGCATGATGGAACCCTTCCATGAATTCATTGAGCCCCGCGCGCGAGATTGCGGCTCACTCCGGGCGTGAGGTTGATGTAGATCAATCGAACCCGCGCACTGCGACCCCTACGCTATGTTCAGCCGCATCTGAGGCGGCTTCCGTCACTTTCGGTGACGCAAGTGCGAAAAGGGAGGTCCGCCATGCATTCGAGAAAGCTTCGTTCGATAAAGTCCGCGACTGTTGCCGGGATTGCTGCCAGCGCCCTGTTCGGGCTTGCAGGTCTCACCCTCACTCCAGCCCCGGCCAATGCGGTCGTGTACTGCCAGTACACTGCTTACCCGGCGGGCTGCGTTGCCCGGGCAGGCGTCGTGCTCAGCCCGCGCCCGGTGGCGCGCGCCGCAGTCCGTCATAACGCCGGTGGCAATGCGAATGGTGGCGTCAATCGCGTTGGAGCCCGGCGGTAAAGGCCGGTTTCACAAGCCAGGAAGAAGCCGTCATCGTTTCGTCCCGGTGGCGGCTTTTCTTTCTCTGGCGGGGATAGGCCACCGGTACCGCCGGGGCGGCATTACGGCATGAAACACACTTGGTACGTCACTTTTGAGGTGCCGCCGGACGGCACACTGTCACGACGGCGACATCCGCGCCTGACCAACACGTTTGAAAGCGAAGCAGCAGCCAAGGATTTTGCGCGAACCAAATTTAACGACGGACTGGTCGTCACTGCAGGGACTATCATCCCTCACTTTCCGAGAGTGTCGATCCCATCGACCGAAATCCCAAAATGGCTTGAAGCACCGAACCAAGTTGATCCAGATCAATAAGGAGGCCACCGACGCTGGTGACATGCTCTGAGGGGGCAGCAACCGGGAGCCTGAACATGAATGAACGTTCGGAGCCGAAACAGGTCTGTCGTCGCAACGCACTCACTTTCCTTGGGCACGCAGCGGTGTTTGGGTTAGTGGCCTCGCCCGTGAGTTTGACGCTGTCAACGGCGGAAGCTCAGACCACGGCGCCGACCGCCACGGCCACCACGCCGCCAGCGGACGCGCCCAAGTCGGGCACAGAACGCCGCCAGGAGCGGCGCAGCGGTCGAACCGAGCGGCGACAGGAACGCCGGACCGGCCGCACAGAGCGGCGCCAAGAGAGGCGTACAGGACGTGACGAGCGACGGGACGCTCGCGACGGCACCCCGGCTGCCACGACGACCACAGAGCAGAAAAAGTAGGCCGTTCATCGGCAAAGCACAGCGACCGGGCCGCCTCAACGGAGGCCCGGAAGGCCCTACAGCGCCGCTAGCGCCGGGCCACCAGACAGCTGCCGAGCCCCTATCGTATCCAGCCTGAAAAACGATCTTATTCATCTTGCGCCGGAGCTTCTCAACGAGGGCGCGCAGGTCGTCAATGTGTTCGGCAAGTAGCTGCCGCGCCTGCTCTATACGTGATTGTTTCCGCTCCGGCGCGTCGTTGCCCGCAGGGCGTTCGTCAGGATCGTCCATTCTCCTTAATACGCGGCGTACCGGAAAAAGATTTTATCAAAATAGGTAACAGCGTGCCCTAAATAGAGGCGCTGCGGTCTGCCCTATCCGCAGCCTCCAGTATCGCGAGCTGGCTCGCGAGGCCGGTAAAACTGCGGGATATATTCTTCAGGATGTTCACTGTTCGCTCGGGTGTGCCGGGTTTGGCGGCCTTGCATCTGAACGCAGCGGCAAATTCCAGGCAAGCTGCGGCCGTGGGCATCGCAGCAGGTCCGGTGCCGCCGACTGCTGGTCGATGCAGAAGTTCTTGAGATGCAGCCATCTGTGCGCGTGAGCGTTTTATCTGCTGCTGCACGGCGCCCGTTGCGTGCGGATGCTCGTCAAGTGTGCTGCGGTGGCTTTCTTCGAGGTCCTTGCCGGGGAAATAGCGCATGCTGTTCTTCGCCCTCTGCACGGATTGGATGAACGCAAATAGTTTCACCCCTCATGATCCTCTGCAAGGAGCGCGTGTGACTTTCGGAATAATAGCACTCTACGCCTGTTTTGCCCGACGGCGCAACGCCGCACGAGGCGCCTGAACCGGCGGATTCATCAGGCGCTTAACCTATTGATTCTGCTCACCCCGGCTACTGTGCATGGGGTTGTTTTCGAGGTTTTTGATTCAGGGAGGCCATTCGTCGCCGCCGTAAGCGCGTCGCGGCGACCGTCAGTTTTGTCGAAAGCCCATCCGGAAGGCGCCCCAGTGCTTGCCGCGGATCATGATCGGCGAAGACAGATCCTTCATCAGCACGAACTGACCGCCGCCCATGTCGCGGCGATAGGTCTGGAGCAGGAACGGCTTGGTATTGGCCGCGACCTTCTGCACCGCGCGATCTGTGAACAGGCGCCGGTTGCGGCAATTGGCGTTATTCCAGACCGGGTCCTTGCCCTGCGGCAGGCGGTAGTTCGGGTTGTGGGTCGGCAGATAGCCGCCCTTGGCCCAGGCGACGCAGAACACGATGCGGGGATCGGATTTCTGAATCGGATCCTGGATCGCGGGCAGCACGCGGTCGGTGAACTCGACATAGTCAGTGTTGTATTGCTTGGGATCGGTGCCGGGGATTTCCCGATAGTTCTCATCCATGAACTGGTCGAGCGTGATCTCGCCGCGGCCGATGGCGGCTTCGAACTCGTCGGAGATCCGCTTGGCGGTCTCGACGACAAGGCGGATCAGCGGCGCATCGGATGTCTCGACGCCGCTGTCGGCGATCAGCGCGATCAGGCCTTCAGACGTGTCGAGCAGTTTGGTCACGCGCTGATCGGCGTTCTTGAGATCGCGCGACGAGAGGTCGACGCCCTTGGCGAGTTCGTTGAGCTCGCTGATGACGGTGTCGCAATGTCCGAGATTGGAGGTCGCCGCGCGCGTGACGCTGCCGATCTCCGCTTCCACGGAGGCGAAGCCCTGCTGGACCCGCGAGATGATGCCGGAGATCCGCTGGGCGCCTTCGCCGGCGGTCTTCGCGCGCTGCGAGGCATCGCTGCTCTCGCCGATCAGGCCTTCGATCTGGCCGTCGAGATCGCGCACGGTGTCGGAGATCTGGTGTGTGGCTTGGCGGGTGGCTTCCGCGAGGTTCTTGACCTCGCTTGCGACCACCGCAAAGCCGCGGCCGGCATTGCCGGCGCGTGCCGCCTCGATGGTGGCGTTGAGCGCGAGCAGATTGGTCTGCTTCGCGATAGCCTCGATCGAGCCGGACACTTTGGCGACTTGTGCCAGCGCGGAGCCGACGGCGCTCAGTCGCGCCTCGATCCGCTCCACCGCCGCGACGAGCTCGGAAATGTGGCTCACCGCGGCGTCGACGGCGCCGCGCGACTGCGCGATCTCGCCGACCGCTGCTGACGTGGTCGTTTGCACCGCCTGTGACGCATTGGCGATGTCGTGATTGGCCGACACCATCGTCTCGGCGGTTTCCTGGAGATGATGGAACCGTTCCGACTGGTTCGCGACGCGGTTTGCGACTTCCTGGACGTTGCCGGCGATGTCGGCGAGTTCCACGCCGAGGCCGCCGATGCGGTCGGCGAGCTGATCGATCAGCCGTTCGGCAAGCGTTCGGTTGGAGCCGGTGTCCAGTACTGCAAGTTGTACGACGGACATGTCTTGAGAGTCCTCCAGTCAGAGCCGTTCGCCGGCTCTCCGCGGCATTCCCATTCCAATTCCGGTCTTAAGAGGTGATTCGCGCGTTGGCGTCTTGCCTGAGCGCGCACTAGAGCTTGTAGGCCGTCCTGAATCCGCCCCAGTGCCGGCCTTGCACGCGGATCGGAACGTCGATCTCGCGCATCATCACCGTATTTCCGTTGCCCATGTCGCGTGCATAGCTCTGGACCAGATACGAGCGCAGGTTGCGCGCGGCAGCCAACCCCGCCGGATCGTTGAACATCCGCCGGTTGCGGCTGTTGGCCGTGTTCCAGGCGGCATCGCCCGGCCGCTGCGGATGCGAATAGATCCTGTTGTGCACCGGCAGGAAGCCGTTGCGATCGACCATGGCGCAGAACGCCAAGCGCGGGTCCTTTGCCAGAAAGGCCTCCTGGAACGCCGGCAGCGCGCGGTCGGCCCAGTCCAGATATCTGGTGCGGTACTGCTGCGGATTGGTTCCGGCGATTTCGGCATAATCGGTGTCGAACAGGTCATCGATCTTCACCTCGCCGCGGGCAACCGCCTGCTCGAAGATCGCGGTCAGCGCGTTGCCCGCTTCCATGGCGCGGGTCACGAACTCGGTGTTTTCTTCGTGGATCGACCAGAGCCGGTCCTCGACCTTCTCGCTGAGCGCGGCATCGGGATTGACGAATTGCGCGCGGGCGCCGGCCTTGGATTGCTCGACCACGCGCAGGCGGCACGCCCCGACGCCTTCGAGGGTGCCTTCGATCATGGCTTGCGATGCAAGGCGGCCCGCGTCGGCGCCGCCGATCAGCACGCCGTCCATCGAAATCTCGTAGACTGGCAGCACTCCGCGTGCGGTTTCGAGCTTGAGATGGCAGGGCAGCCGCTCGGTCTTGCGGCGGTCGTCGTGCTCGCTCTGGCGGAGCAGCACGGCGCAGCGCGATTTCAGTTTCTGTGCGAAGGCGGTCACGGCCTTGCCTGCGCTGGCGACGTTCTCGCCGTGGTTCTCGGCCGCCTTGGTCGCAGCATCGATCTCGGCTGCGCTTTCGCCGACCGAGATGATGAACTCCGACGCGCTTGTCGCGTTGCCGGAGACTTCGCTGGTGGTGGCGTTCTGTTCGGCGACCGCGCCGTTGACGGTCTCGAACACCGGGCGGATGGCCTCGATCGCCTGCGAGATGCGGTGCACCGCGTCCGCGGAGCCGGCAGCGTCGCGCTGCAGCGCGTCGATCTTCTTGGTGATTTCCTCCGTCGCGCCCTGGGTCTGCACCGCAAGTGCCTTGACCTCGGTGGCGACGACCGCAAAGCCTCTTCCCGCAGCGCCCGCGCGCGCGGCCTCGATGGTCGAGTTGAGCGCGAGCAGCGTCGTCTGCCGCGCGATCTGTGCGATCAGATTGACGACGTTCCCGATGGCGGCCGAGGATTCGCGCAGGCGATCGACATTGGCGCGGGCTTCCTGCGCCGCGGCGCTGGCCTCGTCGGCGAGCTTGCCGGCCTCGCGAACCTGCGCCCCGATGCCCAGCGCCGACTGGGTGAATTTGTCGGCGGCATGGGCGAAGGTGGAGGCGTTCGATTGCGCGGCGTTGGTCCGGCCGGTCAGGGCGTCGGTGCGGTCGCGAATGGCGGCCAGCGTCGTGGCGGTCGCCTCGGCGCCGCCGGCCACCGAATTGGCGGCGCGCTCGAGCTGGCGAATCATGGCGCCCAGCTCGAGTTCCAGCAGTTCCAGGATTTCCTTGGCCGAATCGCTTTCGACGGTCGCCGCAGGCTCGGAATTGGCCACGGGCTGCGCAGCCTGCGGGGCAGCCGCAGTTGAAGCCATGTCCGGCAGACGCTTCCGAAATAGTCCGAATGCCATCAGGTCTCTCTTGTCGGGGGACGGTCGGACGCTATTTTCGCAGGCTGGAATGAAATCAGGGTTAACGATGCCTGACATCTAGGCACGGTCCAGTACGGTGTTACCTTAAAGTCGTAGAGCCTCTTTCTTTCCAGTGGGGGGGCGGCCTATAAGGCCGCGCTTCCCACGCTCACCTTGGCGCACGAGTCCCTAGAGAAGATCACGCATGGCCGGACATTCCCAATTCAAGAACATCATGCACCGCAAGGGGCGGCAGGATGCCCAGAAGTCGAAACTGTTCGGCAAGCTGGCGCGGGAAATCACCGTCGCGGCCAAGCTGGGGACGCCCGACCCCAACATGAACCCGCGCCTGCGTGCGGCCATCATCGCGGCGCGCCAGGAGAACATGCCGAAGGACAATATCGAGCGCGCCGTCAAGAAGGCGCTCGGCAGCGACGGCGAGAATTATGACGAGATCCGCTACGAGGGTTACGGCCCCGGCGGCGTTGCCGTCATCGTCGAGGCGCTGACCGACAATCGCAACCGCGCGGCTTCCGACATCCGCTCCTTCTTCACCAAGTCCGGCGGCAATCTCGGCGAAACCGGCTCGGTCTCCTTCATGTTCGACCGAACCGGCATCGTCGAATACGACCGCAGCGTCGCCTCCGACGATGCGGTTCTGGATGCCGCGATCGAGGCCGGCGCCGACGACGTGATCTCGAGCGAAGGCGGCCATGAGATCTACGCCTCGACCGAAGGCTATCGCGACGTCGCCAAGGCGCTGGAGGCCAAGTTCGGCGAGCCGCGTAAGGCCGCGCTGATCTGGAAGCCGCAGAACACCGTCGCGGTCGACGACGAGACCGGCGAGAAGCTGTTGAAGCTGATGGACCTGCTCAACGAGCACGACGACGTCCAGCACGTCTACGCCAATTTCGAGGTGTCGGACGCGCTGCTGGCGAAGATGGGCGGGTAGGGGCCACTTCCCCTGTTACTTCCGTTCTGTTTCTGTTTCCCCCACGGCAGCCAGCCGCTATCACTGGCCCATGACGACGCTCCCGATTCGTGGCCCCGTTCGCATCATCGGCATCGACCCTGGCCTGCGCCGCACCGGTTGGGGCGTGATCGAGGCCGAGGGCAACCGCCTGATCTACGTCGCTTGCGGCTCGGTGGAGCCGCCGGACGATTTGCCGCTGGCGAGCCGGCTGCTCGCGATCCATGAGGGGCTCGCCGCCGTCCTGTCCGGTCACAAGCCGATGGAAGCCGCGGTCGAGCAGACTTTCGTCAACAAGGACGGCGTCGCGACGCTGAAGCTCGGCCAGGCCCGCGGCGTCGCCATGCTCGCGCCCGCGATGTTCGGCATCAGTGTTGCCGAATACGCGCCGAACCAGGTGAAAAAGACGGTGGTCGGCGCCGGCCACGCCGACAAGCAGCAGATCGCGATGATGCTCAAGATTTTGCTGCCGAAAGCCGATCCGCCGTCCGCGGACGCCGCCGACGCGCTCGCTATCGCCATCACCCACGCCCATCATCGCCAGAGCACCGCGCTGCGGCTGAAGGTGGCTGGGTTATGATCGGCAAGCTCAAGGGCCTGATCGATTCCTACGGCGAGGATTTCGTCATCCTCGACGTCGGCGGTGTCGGTTATCAGGTGCACTGCTCGACGCGCACGCTGCAGCATCTGCCCTCGCCGGGCGAGGCCGCCGTGCTGTCGATCGAGACCTATGTTCGCGAGGACCAGATCAAGCTGTTCGGCTTCCGCAGCGACCAGGAGCGCGAATGGTTTCGCCTGCTCCAGACCGTGCAGGGCGTCGGCGCCAAGGTCGCGCTCGCCGTGCTCGGCACGCTGCAGCCGTCCGACCTCGCCAACGCGATCGCGTTGCGCGACAAGGCTGCGGTGGCGCGCACGCCCGGTGTCGGCCCCAAGGTCGCCGAGCGCATCGTCACCGAACTGAAGGACAAGGCGCCGGCATTCGCCAATGTCGATCCGGCGGTCGTGCATCTCGCCGGCGCCGTCGACGATCAGCGCGCGCCGCGGCCCGTGGCGGACGCGATCTCCGCGCTGGTCAATCTCGGCTACGGCCAGCCGCAAGCTGCCGCCGCGATCGCATCGGCCTCGCGTAGCGCGGGCGAGAGCGCCGGGACCGCGCAGCTCATCCGGCTGGGCCTGAAGGAGCTGTCGAAGTGAGTGCGGCCCGCGCCCATCCCGCCGCCTTTGTTTTTCGTCGCCTTTGGCGCGTGGCCGGCATCGTCGTGATCTTCTCCGTTGTGGGGCCGCTGACGGTCGCCGCGCTGGTCTCGGTGATGGTGACGACGCTCGGTGCCGCGGTGCTGCAGATGTTTCTTGCGCTCCTCGAACTGGAGGCACTGCGCACCCTGGTTTCGGTCGCGGTCGTGCTGCTGGCCATCGCCACGATTCTCGCCTCGTTCCTTCCTGCAGTCGCCGCCGGCTTGATCTTCGCACTGGCTGCGGTCTACGCCGACCTCAACATGATCTGGATGGCGTGGCTCGCCGCAGCCGTGGCCGCCGCCGGCTTCGTCGGGTTTGGCATGTTCGTTGTTCCTGCCGAAACTTCGGCGGTGATCTTGCCGAGTGTCCGTTCCGTGCCTGAGGCGCTGAAGCTTTCCGCCATGCTCGCCATCGTCGCTGTCATCCCGGCCAGCCTGTGCTGGTGGCTCGCGAAACCGCTGCATCGTGTTATCCTGCCCGCATGAGCACGCCTCCCCGCATGGTCACCCCCGAGCGCCGCAGCGATGATGTCGGCGACACTGCGCTGCGCCCGCAATCGCTGTCCGACTTCGTCGGCCAGCAGCAGGCGCGCAAGAATCTGTCCATCTTCATCGAGGCGGCGCGCAAGCGCGGCGAGGCGCTGGATCACGTGCTGTTCGTCGGTCCCCCCGGTCTCGGCAAGACCACGCTGGCACAGATCGTGGCCAAGGAGCTCGGCGTCGGCTTTCGTGCCACGTCGGGCCCGGTGATCGCCAAGGCCGGCGATCTCGCGGCGCTGCTCACCAATCTCGAAGAGCGCGATGTGCTGTTCATTGACGAGATCCATCGCCTGAGCCCGGCGGTGGAAGAAGTGCTCTATCCCGCGATGGAGGATTTCCAGCTCGACCTCATCATCGGCGAGGGCCCGGCGGCGCGCTCGGTGAAGATCGAGCTATCGAAATTCACCCTTGTCGGCGCCACCACCCGCGCCGGCCTGCTCACCAATCCCTTGCGCGACCGCTTCGGCATTCCGATCCGGTTGAATTTCTACACGATCGAAGAGCTTGAGAGTATCGTCACCCGGGGCGCCCGCGTGCTCAACGTCGGCATGAGCGCGGATGGCGCCAACGAGATCGCGCGCCGCGCCCGTGGCACGCCGCGTATCGCCGGCCGGCTGTTGCGCCGCGTGCGCGATTTCGCCTCGGCGGCTGATGCCGACAGGATTGATCGCAAGATTGCCGACCACGCGCTGAGTGCGCTCGAGGTCGACGCCGCCGGCCTCGATGCCATGGACCGCCGCTATCTCACGACCATCGCGCAGAACTATGGCGGCGGCCCGGTCGGCGTCGAGACGATGGCCGCCGCGTTGTCCGAGCCGCGCGATGCGATTGAGGACATCATCGAGCCCTATCTGATCCAGTGCGGCTATCTGCAGCGCACCCCGCGCGGCCGCCTGCTCACCTCGCACGCCTTCCGCCACCTCGGCATCAGCGAGCCCTCGCGCGATGCGGCGGCGCAGTTCGGCCTGTTCGGCACCGACGAGAGCGACGACTGATCTGCGCAAGTGCAGACTGCTCGGGCCGTCATGAATTTCCAGTCATCTCGTGCAGAGGGTCTGCACAAACGCACCCCATTTCCGCTCCAATAGGGTCGCATCAACAAGCCGCATCACGATCGGGCTGCCATGATCACGCGCCGTCATTTCTTCCGTTCCATCGGCGGCCTGTCCGCCCTTGGCGTCTCGACCGCGGCCTATGGCGTCGGCGTCGAGCCGATGCTTCGGCTTCGGGTCACCCGCTATCATCCAACCCCGCGGCAATGGCCGGCGGATTTCCCGCTGAAGATCGCCGTGATCGCCGACATCCATGCCTGCGATCCCTGGATGTCGCTGGAGCGGATCGAGGCAATCGTCGATCGCACCAACGCGCTGAACGCGGATATCATCGTGCTGCTCGGCGACTATGTCGCCGGCCTGCACCAGGTCACGCGTGTCATTCCGGCGAGCGAATGGGCCAAGGTGCTGGCCGGCCTGAAAGCGCCGCTCGGCGTCCATGCCGTCATGGGCAATCACGATTATTGGGACGACAGGACCGTGCAGCAGGTGGGGCACGGGGCGACGGTCGCGCATCGCGCGCTGGAGGCGGCCGGCATTCCCGTCTACGAGAACGACGTCGTGCGGCTCACCAAGGACGGCCGCGCGTTCTGGCTCGCCGGCCTCGGCGATCAGCTTGCCTTTCTGCCGGCGCGACGCTTCCGGAGCACGGGGCGCTTCGGCGCCGACGATCTCGACGCGACGCTTGCCAAGGTCACCGACGATGCGCCGATCATCCTGCTCGCGCATGAGCCCAATATCGCGCCGCGCGTGCCTGCCCGCGTCGCGTTGCAACTGTCCGGGCACACCCATGGCGGTCAGGTCCGTCTGCTCGGCTGGTCGCCGGCGGTTCCGCCGCAGCACGGCCTCCGGCTCGCCTATGGTCATGTCCGGCTGAAATGCGACGTCATCATCTCCGGCGGCCTCGGTTGCAGCATCATGCCGCTCCGCGTCGGCGTGCCGCCTGAGATCGTCGAAGTGACGCTGGGGCGGGGGCCGTTGGTCGTCTAGCCACGCTTGCGCAGCCGGCCGTTTTTGCGCAAAACGGGTTGGTGACCGCAATGCGAAGAGGCTAGCGACGTGACAGCTCATCTCGACGGCGAGATCCGCGACGGCCGCCACCATATGCAGGTCCGCGTCTACTACGAGGACACGGATTTCCCTGACTTGCCATTGTCGTAGTATGCAAACGTGCTGATCTCTCGCTCCTTGCTGCGGTTTTCGGGAAAAAGGTTCCTTCCGTAAAGCGCGGAGCTATTCAGGTAGGGCGTATATTCGTAGGGCATCCGCTTGCGAACCGGATGCACTACTATGCATTCAATCAAGTTGCGGAAGGCAATGCGAGTTTCGATCGCCTTCGGATTGGTTTTGAGCGCGGTGATAAGCCTTCTAACCTCCGAGGAGTATCGGTCACTGAATTTCGGGCGATCGAAGCCAACTATATTTTCGCCGCCACCGCCCAGCAGCCGCAAGCGCTCTTCAACGCTTTCCCGCTCCAGGTCGCACTCATCGATCCGCTTGAGCAATTCGTCCGGCTTGCGGCGGCTATTTGCGATGGCATAAGAGAGGCGTTCGATCTCGGTAGTCAATACGCGGCGTCGACGCTCTAGCTTATTGTGTTCGCTGCCATTGTTCCGATCGTTTTTGCGCTCCTCCTTCCAAGAACGCATCGCCTCTTCAATGGCTTTCGGCGAAAGCAATTTCACCTGGATTTTTTCGGAGGCATCCTCGAGCAGAACGTCCATATCAAAGCTACGGGTGTGCTCGCAGGTGCCCCGCTGATGCGCGCTCGCGCATGCCGCGCGCGGCGCACCGTTACGCGAGGATTGAGCGATTCGCATATGGCCAATGCAGACGCCACACCGGAGCACACCGGCAAGCGGGTGCTCATTGTTGCGCGGACTCACGGCGCGACGCCGCGGCTGGCCAGTCGGTCCGAACATAGACACCGCGCGCACCCTACGAACCTTCTGCGCTAGATCCCAGAGCCCTTGCGGAACGATCCGCAGCTCTGGCTTTTTGACGATAATGTGGCGTTCAGCTGGATTGCGGCGCTTCTGTTTCTTCTGCGTCTCTGGGTTAAGAATTGTCGAGCGAACGTTCCAATGTATCTCGCCGATGTAGAGTTCGTTGCCGATAATGCCGCGACCATGCCGACCGCCTGTGATGCACTGATGGTTCCAGGTGGTGCGACCCGCCTTGTTCTTGTGACGAGTTGCCCCTGGTGAGGGCACGCCTTCGCGGGTGAGGTCAGCGGCGATAGTTCGGGTCGAGCGGCCCGCTGCATATTCTTTGAAGATGCGGAGCACAATCTTTGCTTCGTTCTCATCGATTACGCGCTCGCCGGGCGCGCCCGGCCTTGGCCGATAACCATAGGCGTATGAGCCCGGAATTCTTCCGTTCGCAACAGCGTTGTCATGGCCGCGCCGAACCTTTTCGGCGAGCTGCGGCTTGTAAATCGTGTTGTACAGACTTGCGATGCTAATGTCAGTGGCGGTCGCGTAGACTCCTTTCTGATCCATCAGCTCAACGCCGTTGAACTCGAAAACCTGCTTGAGACGCTGGATGGTTGCGGGATCGCGCGACAAGCGGTCGAAATGCTCAACGACGACTACGTCAAACTGCCGGCTTCGCACACCGTTGAGCAAGCGCTGATAGCCGTCCCGCGCACCTTCGGTAAGACCAGATTTTGCGGCATCCACAAACTCGCCGACGACATCGAGGTTGTTGCGCAATGCGACCTTGCGGCAGAGTAACAGCTGACCGTCAATCGAGCTCGCCTTTTGCATGTCGCTCGAATAGCGCGCGTATATTACGGCCGTTTTCTTCGATGACGGTGTCGTCATGCCGGTCCTCTATCGGCTGCCCCGAGCCATGATTTTCATCCCGTGCGATCTGACGGCCGATGGAGCGCGCCAACTCAAACCAGATTTCCTCATTGTCCGGATTATCCCAGCTCTGAGGATGGGAGGGGGCAAGCGGTCGAATGGTCGCTCGTTGTCTTCGGAAAGATCGGATGCGGGTAGGCATTTGCAAACTCGCGAGCGGAAGCTAGCGTAAATTTCCGCGCTGCGCTACGGCCAAGCCGCAGCGATTACTCGCAACGCGTCCCTCATGCTGGCTTCGGCAGCGTCGAATGAAAATGAAATTCGTCAAGTGCCGCAGCGTGCGTGAGGGCATTCCTGGCGATGAGGCGCGTAGTCCAGAGCAGAAATGCTAAGCAAAGCGGAGTAAAAATACTGGCGGCGGCGTAAGTTTGTTATCGGGTGCGGGTGCGGGTGCGGGTGCCCGGTGCGTAGGAGCCGTCCTCGGTTCCCCACATATTGTAGTGGCTGCCGCAGAGCCCCGGCGAACTGTAACGTTCAGCCCAGACGCGGTGGTCCGACCCCAAGGACCCTTCGATGATTGGGTCTTTTCTTATTCCGCTTGACTGATCTTGCGTCGAGGCTCCAAGAGCCAGCAATCGCGTCTTCGTGAGCTCCGCAGTAGGGCGCGAAAAGCACTGTCAGAAATACTCGTGTTCCTCAGCATGCTGTAACTGGCGCTCGGGCAACCGGTTCGCCGGCAAGAGGGCCGGGCCGGTCAGCTGGCGGCCGGAAGGCTGACGCTCGAATCATCGCTCAAAGGCGCGATGGTTTCTAGCGTCATGTAACGGGCGCGCTGGACGGCCCATTGTCGTTCTGTTCGAGCAGGACCGCTCCAATGAGGCGAACCATGGCCTCCTCGTTGGGGAACATGCCGACCATATGTCCAAACCGGTTCACAGCCTTGCTGCACCACATCGAGAAAGACGCTCTGCTTCGGGCGTTTCGACGACAAAAGCCCGCAGGCCGGCGCGGAGGTCGATGGGATAAGGGAGGCAAAGTACGAAGAGGGGCTCACGGACCAATCCGCGATCTCTGCGCACGGGTCCACACTGTCCCTACCGGCTACAGCCGGTGCGGCGCGTCTACATCCCCAACCCGACGGGGGTAGGCGGCCTCTCGGTGTGCCGGCCGCTAGAGGACAAGATCGTCCAAAGCGCGGTGGCCGAGGTGTTGAGCGCCGCCTATGAGCTCGAATTCCTCGGGTTCTCCTACGGCTTCCGGCCGGGGCGGGATCCTCAGATGGAGCTTGATGCCCTCGATCCGGCTTTCATGACATATCCAGTGTCTTCGATTCGGTCGACCACGAGTGGCTGCTGCGGATGGTGGCGCACAGGATTGCCGATCCTCGTATCCTGCAGCTCATCGAGATGCGGCTGCGAGCTGGCGTTCGTGAGAGCGGCGAGAAGCAAGACACACGCCGCAAAGGGCAGGATCAGTCCGCTCCTTTCTAACATCTTCCTGCATTACCTCCTCGATCGCTGGGTCGACCACTGGAGCGGTCGCCATGCACGCGGTCGCGTTGTGACCGTGCGCTTTGCGCACGACTTCGTCATCGGCTTCGAGAGCAAGGCAGATGCCCAGGAAATGCTCTTGGCCCTCAATGCGCGACTGGCCGGCGCTCCATGCGGACAAAACCCGGTTGATCGAGTTTGGCGCGGTTCGCGGCCTCCCGCGTCAGCCGCGCAGCGAGCGGTGGCCGAGACCTTCGCCTTCCTGGGGTTCACTTACTTTGCGGGCGGACCCGAGATGGCCGGTTCATCGTGAAGCACAAGACCGAAGGGAAACGCCTGTGCTCTCGAGCAACATCACAAGTCTCGCGCGGCTCATGCGGGCGTCGCTCGTCGACAAACGTTGGTATAGGTTATGCAACCCGTTCTATATCCCCCGCTTACCTCTGTAGAGTTGAGCTGCCCGTCGGCTTGTCTGTAGTTTCAGCGTCGAAGCTGGACCGTCCGAAGGGTGGGGCGGCGCGAAATCCTAAGCTGAGTTGATAAGTGTGCTGCAAGGCATTGCTGCCATTGAGGCGTGGGACGAGGTTAAATGGAAATACGTCAGCCCACTTCCGCGTTGGAGGTCCATCAGCACATTGTGTGCTCCCTCCAGAAGCAAGACCCAGTGATCTTGGACATCGGCTGCTACGACGGAGCTGACTCTTTACATTGTCTGCGGCTTTGCCCAGAGGCTCAGCTCTACTGGTTCGAGCCGGCCCCCCCGGGGCGGTTGCTAGCTTAAGAGAAACATGGGACTCTACCCTGAGAAGGTGCCCCTAGCCACAGTCGCCGCGTTGATGACTGTTGCTGTAGCCTGGCTTACTGGCGAATTTCCGTCAGTCTCTTGAATGCGAGCATCGCGATGGCATTTACCGAGCTCTTCATCAAACGTCCGATATTGTCTATCGTCGTCAGTCTCCTGATCCTGCTGACCGGCATTGGTGCGGCCACCGTTTTGCGAATCCGGCAGTATCCTAAGCTGACCAACACGGTCGTCAATATCACAACCTCTTATCCTGGCGCCTCCGCCGACATGATCCAGGGGTTCATCACCACGCCCCTTGAGCAAGCGCTCGCTTCGGCCGAAGGCGTTGATTACATTACGTCCTCCTCGGTGCTCGGTGCCTCGACGATCCAGGTCTATATCAAGCTCAATTTCGAGCCCAACGAGGCGCTCACTGAAGTGCTCTCCAAGGTCAACTCGGTCAAATATTTAATCCCTAAGGAATCGAACGATCCGGTCGTCACCAAATCTGCCGGTCAGACCACAGCTGTCATGTATATCGCCTTCTCCAGCGAAGAACTGACGGCCAGCGCGATCTCCGACTATCTCTCGCGCGTGGTGCAACCGATTATGTCAACTGTAGACGGCGTCGCAGCGGCAGACATCCTCGGCGGCCAGAGTTTTGCGATGCGGTTATGGCTCGATCCGGCGAGAATGGCGGGCCACGGCGTGTCGCCAGCTGATGTTTCGGCTGCAATCGCGGCCAACAACTTCCAGGCTGCGGCCGGCCAGACTAAGGGCTATTTCACTCTCTCCGACGTCACGGTAAACACTGATCTGCGGAGTGTTGATGAATTCAAGCGCATGATCGTCAAAGCCAATGACGGCGGCTTTGTGCGCATGGAGGACATCGCGACAGTCGAGCTTGCGGCGCAGAGCACAAACGCCAGCGTCGCGATGAACGGCGAACACGCTATCTTCGTCGCCGTGCAGGCGAGCCCAGAAGGTAATCCACTGAACATAGCGCGAGGCGTTCGGGCACTGCTTCCAGAAATGAAGCGCAGCCTGCCGCCATCGCTGAAGATGGAAGTGGCCTACGACTCCACCAAGTTCATCCAATCATCGATAGACGAGGTGGAGAAGACGCTCCTTGAGGCGGTCGCGATCGTGGTGTTGGTGATCTTCCTGTTCCTGGCCTCCTTACGGTCTGTCATCATTCCGGTCGTCACCATTCCGCTGTCCATTATTGGCGTCTGCAGTATGATGCTGGCGCTGGGGTTCTCATTCAATCTGCTGACCCTCCTTGCGATGGTGCTTGCGATCGGCCTTGTGGTTGATGACGCAATTGTCGTGGTGGAGAACGTTCATCGCCATATGGAAGAAGGTGCGTCGCCCGCGCAGGCCGCTACGAACGGCGCGGGCGAGATCGTCGGCCCCGTCCTCTCCATGACGATTACGTTGGCCGCCGTGTACGCGCCCATCGGCTTTCTCGGCGGCCTCACCGGCGCGCTGTTCCGCGAATTCGCGTTTACACTGGCGGGTTCGGTGATCGTGTCGGGCGTGATCGCGTTGACGCTGTCGCCCATGATGTGCGCGGTCTTCCTGAAGAGCGCTGAAGAGGGGCGGTTTGCAAAGTTTGTGAATCGTGTGTTCAGCGCCATGACGCGCTGGTACGGCCGCAAGCTCGACCGCTCGCTCGACTATCGCCCGATTACCGGGCTGTTTGCGCTGACCATGCTGGGCCTCGTCGCCTTTCTGTATATGCACACTTCCAAGGAACTCGCACCCGAGGAGGATCAGGGCATCGTATTCGCACTGACAAAAGCGCCGAAATACGCCAATATTGATTACCTGGATTATTACGGCGCCAAGCTCGACAAGGCACTCCAGAAGTTTCCCGAGACGGATTTTCGCTTCGTGCTCAACGGCATCAGCGGTCCGCAGGGCGGCATGGCCGGGATGTTGCTTAAGCCTTGGGCCGAGCGCAAGCGCTCATCGATCGCGCTGAAATCGCTGGTCCAGGCCGAGCTGTCCAAACTGGAAGGCATCAACGCATTTGCCTTTAGCTTGCCGCCGCTTCCGGGCGGTTCGGGCGGCTTACCAGTGCAGATGGTGATCAAGTCGACGCTCGGTTTCCAGTACATCTACGAGCAGATGTCGGAGCTGAAGGATGCCGCGCGCAAGAGCGGTCTGTTCATGGTCAGCGACTCTGACCTTGAGTTCAACCAGCCGGGGGTGCGAATCAAGGTCGATCGATCCAAGGCGAGCGACCTTGGCATCACCATGCAGAACGTCGGTAGCGCGCTCGCGACCCTCCTTGGCGGAAACTACGTCAATCGCTTCAACCTGCAGGGCCGCTCCTACGAAGTGATCCCGCAGGTGCCGCGCGAGAAACGCCTGACGCCGGAATCACTTGGGAGCTATTATGTCAAGACAGCGGCGGGCTCGATGCTGCCGCTATCGACCGTGGTCTCCATCGAGACTGCGACCAATCCGAACGCACTCACCCACTACAACCAGCTCAACTCCGCGACCTTCCAAGCCGTACCGATGCCCGGCGTCACGATCGGTCAGGCTGTGGACTTCCTCGACGTCGAGGCAATGAAACTGCCCGCAGAGTTCAGTCACGACTTCCTCGGGGACGCCCGTCAATATGTGCAGGAGGGTAACAAACTAGTCATCACCTTTGCGTTTGCACTCATCGTCATTTTCTTGGTGCTTGCGGCGCAGTTCGAAAGTCTGCGCGATCCCCTCATCATCATGTTCAGCGTTCCCATGGCAATCGCCGGCGCCTTAATCCCGCTATTCTTTGGCTTGGCGACGATGAACATCTACACCCAAATCGGACTGTTGACATTGGCTGGGCTGATATCCAAGCACGGTATTCTGATGGTCCAGTTCGCCAATCAGCTGCAGCTCAAGGAGAGACTCGATTCCCGCTCGGCCATCGAGATGGCGGCGCGCGTCCGCCTCCGCCCAATCTTGATGACCACCGCGGCGATGGTCACGGGCCTCTTACCTTTGTTGACCGCAACTGGTGCTGGCGCCGCGAGCCGCTTCTCGATCGGGCTCGTGGTCGTCGCGGGCATGTCCATCGGCACGCTGTTCACGCTTTTCGTGCTGCCGGCGCTCTATGTCGCGATCGCGTCGGATCACCGCGCCGACGCGAGTTCCGATCACGTCCAGAACGCCGCCGAGCTCGCCTTCATCCGAGCATCCGATGCCCACCTGGCCAAGCGATGATCCTAACGATCAACTCGGGTTTGCTCGATCGCGCCGTTAGCGTAGCGGCGCTGCTCGCCGACCGCGGTAACTTGATCGCACTGGGTGCCTGCAGTTCATGGCGGCGGACAGGAAGGATGATCCGCGGCTGCTGCGCTTCGTCTCGATCTACTGCTTGCCCGAGGTGAAGGACTACATCGCGACCAAATACGGCCGCTTCATTGTGCAGATGTGGTGAGCGACGGATGCCTGGGAGGGTTTCACGGTCCCTTGCGCGTCCGGAGCTTCAAGCCGGTGGTGCGAAGCTTGGGGGGAATCATGTGTTCGGCGAAGAGCGCGTCGCGGATCCGTTTCTGCTCCGACAGGCGGATGCTGTTGTTACCTGACCGAGCAGGCCACCGCCACGTGATTTGCCGGACATCACGGCAGCATAACTCGCAGGATTGATGTCGCCCGGGACAGGGACAGAATCCATGTTCCCCGAATGGGTGGCGTACCCATTTTTCAATTGGTTCTTGGTGGAGAATTATTCACTTCCTGACCGCGCTGCAATTGCTGTCTGAAAAGAGACCGCTGATTTGCTGCAGGCTTAGATAGTTGCCAAGAAATTCAATCCCCGCCAATTTTGGGCGCGAAACGAGCCGGCCAAGACGCGATAGTCCGGCGATTACTCGAGCGCGGCCGCCATTTCGGCTAAGGTTTGGGGATCGGAGGCTCCCGGGATGAACCCGCGGTCGGTGCGGGCCTGACTGCACTCTATCGGATGCGGCGGGGCGAGGCATCGGTTCCTGTGGACAGCTGTTCGCCCGGTTTACGTCCGCAGCTATTGGTTGGGTGGAAATAACCAGTCGGCCAAGGGATGCATCCGTGACCAGTCAGCGCGGACGCTCGAGTCCGGCACCTCGCCAGCTTCAATTGAGGCTTCGCCCCTCGAAGTGTCGAGCGGGGGGTATTGACGGCGATGTCTATGGCACGCTCGCGCACATGCGGGCTTGCGCGATCTTGCATCAACCCGTGCTCCTCGCATTGGCGGCTAGCGCCGACCTGCTGCAGCACCAAGTCGCCCAGCCGCAGCGTCCGGAATGGCGGGTCGTCTCGCCGGTACAATCAGCATCGAATTCGCTCCTGAGGACGAATCCCTCAGATCGTTCCGCGGTTAGCACAACGCGGGATTCCGAATCGTTTGGCCGGAAGCTTTTCGAATGCGGTCACGTGATGGGTGTCCGCATAGCCAAACCGGGCGCTCCGGTCGGATCCAAGGGCTCTTCTGTGAGCGCGGAAATCTGGCCGCGGGCGTGGCGGATGAAGAGCCGAATCGCAGATCGAGCAAGTCCGCTTCTGAGCCGAAGAACGACAGGCGCGCCGCATCGACACACTCCTAAATCAGCGCTGAATTCAGCGATCGGGCCCGTCATATTCCGCCCAACTATCCGTCGTCTCGTACACCCTCACGCTCGAGAGTTGGGCGAGGCGCGGTTTCGCGTGCTCCCAGATCCAGATGGCGATATTTTCCGCCGTCGGATTTTCCAGTCCCGGGACGTCGTTCAGGCAATGGTGATCGAGCTTTTTTATAAGGCCAAACGCTTCCTCCATGTTGAAGAAATCCATTACGAATCCGGTGTGCGGATCGACGGCCCCGTTCAGCACGACCTCGACGCGATAGGAATGACCATGCACCCGATGACAGCGATGTGTCTGCGGGACGTTTGGAAGTCGGTGCGCTGCCTCGAACTTAAATGCTTGGGATATCTTCATGTGATGCCGAGTGTTTGTGGGACTGCACGCTGAGCCGCCATTTCGGCTGAGCCAGGCAGTACGAGATAGCCCGCCGCTCGACGGCGTCAGGGCGGTCTTTCGATCGAAGCAGAAATTGTTCAAGCCACGCTCATCGAACCGGTCTGGCAGGCTGCCGGTTGCGGCCACACGAATTTTCAGTTCGTGTCCGCGAGTGACGGCCAGCGCGGCGCGATTTACTGACGCAAATCCAGTCACTACGCTGGCCGGGGCCGGCAGCCTGCCGTTCGTCTCGATCGCGCTGAGGAACCCGATGTCGTGTAAAGATTGCAGGACATCATCGAACCACCACAGTGGTTCTGAGCACGTTCATTGCTTGTGCCATGCAGATGATGGAGCGTCTACTACAAGATCCGGTAGATGCCAAAACCAACTTGAGGCTCTAGGGTCTGGCCGCGTTTCCCCGCCGATCATCATCCCGAGAAGTGAACGCAACCGGCACGATGCTCAACCAAAGGGCGGAACGGCACAATATGACTAGCAGAACCTGGGGGCTACCCTCGAACACCTCAGTCAGTATTCGCTACAACTGACGGGAGGCGTATGCCCAGGCAAAAATCAGCTTTGAAAACGTCAACCTATCCAGCCGATCACGGCGTGCCAGAGCAGATCCAGAGAGGATTGCGCTGAGTACGCCATCGTCGAATTTGGAAAAGTTCACTCGCCCGTGAATGGACCGAATACAGAATTCGCCCTCGACAGCAAGCGCAATGTGATGCCAAAGAAAAAACAGCACGTCGATCTATCGGACCAGAATCTCTTGAGTCTTATCCTGCGGCTCGCCATTCCGTCTGTTGTTGGATTATCGATCCATGCGCTGCAGCAGGTCGTCAACGCGATCATTGTTGGCGCCCTAGGCGCCCAGGCGATCGCAGCTGTTAGCATGACCTTGCCGATCGTGGTCCTGCTCGCCGCAGCCGGACAGGGAATCGGTGTTGGGGCAGCGTCGTTCATATCTCGTCATCTGGGCGCTCGTGAGTACCTAGAAGCGAGTCGAGGCGCAAGCACGGCACTCGCGCTCGCCGCTCCGATCGGTATCATAGTCACCCTCACTCTGCTTCCAAATCTGCCAGGGATATTTGCAACGCTCGGAGCAACCCCAACCATCATGCCCGTGGCGCTCGACTACGCGGGAACGGTTTTGTTGGGGTACACCCCGATGCTACTAAATACCGTCAGCGGGTTCATTGTAAGAGCCGAAGGCTATACACGATTTAGCATGTGGGTGATGATGACCGCGTTTATCCTGAACGCTGTGCTTGATCCCGTCTTCATATTTTCACTTGACCTTGGCGTGCGAGGCGCAGCCCTCGCAACGCTGGTGTCTCAGATCTCTGCTGTCGGACTGTATATCGCGTTTTTTACGAAGCTTGGCGGGACGGTTCTCGTCAGGATATCTCACATATCATTGCGAGCAGATCGCATCAGACAGATCGCGTTGGTAGGCGCGCCGGCGACAATGACGAGTATCTTATCTGCTCTTGCCGTTATGCTCTTGTACGGAGCTGCTGCGCCGTTCGGCGACGATTCCATCGCCGCGGTTGGAATAGCTGTGCGTATCTTGATGGTCGGCGCACTGCCTATCACCGGGTTCTGTATTGGCGCTCAAGCTATCCTGGGTTTCGGTTGGGGCGCACGCGACTATGCTCATATATTGAGGGCTGCGAAGTTCATGCTCTTCGTGACGATCGCATTCTCGGTGCTGTATTCTGCGGGCGTTGTGATTTTTGCGAGGCCTTTAGTGAGCCTATTTAGCGATAACGAGTACGTCACCGAAATTGCCGTCTCGACCTGCATCGTGTTCCATCTCTTCTTTGGACTGTTTGGGGTGCAGAGTTTCGTGACGGCAATGCTTCAGTCATTTGGGAGAGCGCGCCTCAGTGCAATTGTGTCCTTGGCCAGGCAGGGGTATCTCTTCATACCGGCCGTACTGTTATTCCCGCTGGTAGCGGGTTTTAACGGACTGTTAGCCAGTCAAGCGCTCGCAGAGCTTGGCGCCGGAATAATCGCTCTCATCGTCATGTTCAACCAGTTCGGCGAGCTCAGACGAGCGCTCCGGCACGGTCCTCAAGAGCGATCGGGATAGCGGGTTGAGCTGAGAACGGATATGATCGAGGCACAGATCATTGGGCGCTAGCCTCCTGGGAGGCTCGCCGTTAAAGCGTGATGGGACTAGCTTCGATGGCCTGAGTTTTTGAGGTAGTTGGCGCATTCTTCGGGTGTAAATGCATAAAGGAGTTCGCCGATGGCGGCGCAGACCGCATCGACGGTTCGTGCGGCTGCCTTGCGGAGCAGATGCTTGAGTTTGGCAAAGACTTGTTCGATGGGGTTCAGGTCGGGTGAGTATTTTGGCAGGAAGAAGAGCTTTGCTCCGGCGAAGCGGATGAGCTGGCGCACGGCTTTGCTTTTGTGGCTGCCGAGATTGTCCGGGACGACGATGTCGCCGGGCCGAAGGGTCGGCAGGAGAACCTTCTCCACATAGATCCGGAAGCTCACGCCGTGATTGGTCCCTCGATGAACCATGGCGCATCGATCCGGTCATGGCGCAGGGCCGCCAGAAAGGTAATGGTTTTCCAACCCATCTGGCCCCGAGCAACGCTGCCGGTCTCATCGACCCGCTTCATCCAGCCGATCGCCGTGCTGATCGCCACTCCAAACTGCTTGGCGGTCCGATTGCGCGCCCTAACGGCCAAATTAAGGGCGTCAGCTCTTACGGCATTGATATCGGCCAAAGGCTGGAAGTCGAAGCGCCCCAAGGCAGTGGCAATGTGGTCGGCCGTGAAGCGGGGGTGATCTCAATCGAGAGCTGACTGTCACACCAGTAACATGCGGTGTTTCCGAATTGGTGAGTGGAAATGCGAACCCCCTTTGCGCTTTGCTACTCTATGGCAAGCAGCTAAATGCAATGGCGCCAATACAAAAGGTGATGCTAACTTTTGCTACAAACCAGGTAAACACTGGCACGGTCATCAACAAGGCCTACAGCCAGAGCATCTTGATTGACCTTACCTTATACTCAAACCGAATGTCGCATACGACATAAACAACGTCTGGGAGTGGGGAAACTTCAGCTGGGCCCAGTCGATACGACGGATGAGATTCTGACGCGCGCAGCTGCCTCTCGGCATCGGATGGATTTCGCGTGCCTCAGTGCCGTCTTGAATACGGCAGCGAACGAACGAAAAAATGTTGGGCCAGTGTTCGAACCTGCGGGACTCGATCACGCCTCGTGAATGTATCATCAGGTGAATCAGGCCGTAACCAGCTATCGGAGAACTTGCACATCTTGATCGGGCTACCGGCCGAACAGGATGTGAAGATTGGCGGAGGCCAGGACGGCCCCACGCGAATGGTTAGAATACGTTATCGACGATGTCTTACGTGTTTGCTGACTTTGCCGATCACTGCCCCTGGCACTACGGCCAGGCGCGTCCGTATAAGCACGACTTGAAGAGAGGCCGGAGCACTGACCTATGGACAAGCGGCCTCTCGATCGCGGCGCATCGTCTCATCCGCCGCATCGGGTTGGAGACAGGGCGATGGCGAGTTGGCTGTGGCATGACCTTCGTAGGTTGATCCTCTGGCGTTGTGCATCGACTCGCGGCATGCTCGTGAGCCCTTCGCGTACAAGGGCAAGTGCAGAATCGCGGCTCATGCGGCATTCTCGCGATAACGGGTGCTCTCGTGCAGCATCTGCAAAACCGCGCTACGGTTCAGAAGTCCGCGGTCGATCGCGATTTCGATGAAGGGCCGCATTTGCTCAGCGGCTGTAAGCACAAGTGTCGATACCTGTTCATAACCAAGGCGCGGTACGAACACGGTCGCAAGAGCCGAAGATTGCATCAAGTTGCTGAGCGACCGTTCCCGGTCTGCCCGGATCCCCGAGATGCATTGGTCGGCAAATATTCTGGCCGATCGCGTCAAAAGCTCGATCGAATCGAAGAGGCGCGAGGCGATGACTGGCTCGAAGTGATTGATTTCGAGTTGGCCGCTCAACGCTGAGAGAGATACTGCGGCGTCGTTGCCCACGATAGCGAACGCAACTTGCTGGATCATCATCGGCAGGACTGGATTGAGTTTACCTGGCATGATCGAAGAACCGGGCTGGAGAGCGGGCAACCGCAATTCGCCAAGCCCCGTATTTGGCCCAGAGGAAAGGATGATCAGGTCAGAGGCGATTTTCGCCATTACCTCTGCTGCGATGCGGATTTCCGACGACACGCGTGCGAAGGCGTCGGCGTTCTGCATGGCATCGAACATGTCGTCGCCTGGGCGTACCGCGTGGCCCAAGATTGCCGCAAGATGTCCATAAACGGCACGGCGATAGCCCGGCACTGCTCCGAGCCCGGTGCCAATCGCAGTGCCTCCGAGGGGAAGCACCATCAATTCCTGGCGCGCCACGGACAGCTTCAAGGAGAGCCGCTTGATCGCTGATGCGTAACCGCCGAACGCCTGACCGAGCGTCATCGGCTGGGCGGCCTGCATGCATGTGCGGCCGACGCGCAATACGTCAGCGAATACAATGGCCCGCTCCGAAAGAGCGGCCGCCACCTGGTCCAGCGCACCCACCAGATCGCCGGACTTTTCGTGCGCCGCCAACTTGAGCGCCGAGGGCAGCACATCGTTCGTCGACTGGCATAGGTTCACGTGATCATTTGGATGGATCACGTCGTACCGACCGGGCTTTTCACCGACAATTTGCAGGGCCCGGTTCGCCAGAACCTCGTTCATGTTCATGTTGATCGATGTACCGCCGGAGCCTTCGAGCAAACCGATGATAAACTGCCCATCGTGTTTACCAGCAATGACCTCGTCCGCAGCTGCGATTAGTGCTCCTGCTACTTTGGCGTCGAGGGCTCCGAGCTCACGGTTCGCCGCCGCGGCAGCGCGCTTGATGCGCGCTAGTGCCCGAAGAAGTGCCGGCTGATCACCGAGCTTCTGGAATGAGATGTCGAAGTTCTCGCTCCCACGCAGGGAGGCCAAGCCGTACAGGGCGCGCAGCGGCAGCTCGCGCGTTCCTAGACTGTCTATTTCGGTGCGAGTCGCTGACATCTCTGATCCCGGGTTCGGACGTTACGCAAACAACTCTCTCCGAAGACGGGTGAGAGTTAAAGCTAAGATCGGAGATGTTATGAAGGCTAATAAGTATGATTAATTAGGGTTATACTGTTCGTCGAGAGTCCGGGTGGAGCCACCCGCAACGCACCGGCAGGCGGCGTCCTCGTGAGCGAGCGGATCCAACACGATGCTGCCGACGGAACGAGCCATCCAGGGAATTTGAGCCGCGATCTGGGGCAAGGTCCAGTTCCGCAGGAGCACACAAGTATCATCCGCTATTCGCGCAGCCAACGTGCCTAATCCGCCTTGCTTAGTCACCAACGCGATCGTGCGCGAGAGGCCGGTCGCCGGCAATGGCATGACTTCGAGCGCCGGTCGATGGACGGCAGCCTGCAATATGCACAGGGGTGTTGTAATCGCCACGCCCATGCCATTGGCGACCATCGAGAGCAGCGAGTCCGACGTGTCGAACGACATCGTCTGCGGATGCTCTATCCTTAGACGCCGGAGATGACGTTCAATTTGCGTTCCCATGTGCGAACGCGCGGTGTAGCGGATAAGTCGGTGCTCGAGTAGTAGGTCGTCCAGTGGACGATCGCGAAGAGTATCCGCCCAGGCAATCGGTGCTACCAGGAGGAATGGCTCGCGCAATAGGGGTAAGCGGGTAACTTCGTCAACGCCCTCCATTGGATCCGATGTGACAGCTGCATCGATCTCGTTGCGCATCAATGCCTCGGCGTGCGCGGGTACCAGCCCCGAATACGCGCTCACGCGAAGCGCGATTGAACCCGCCATGAGGCTGCGGACCAACAGTGGTCCCACTGTGGACGCGAACGTGTCGATCATCCCGAGCCGAAGGTCCTCGCGTTCGGGACGCGCTGCGGCGGCCCGCATTTCCTCGACAGCTCGTCCGACGCGCAGGGTTATCTCGCGCATGTGGGTGAGCAGAGCTTGCCCCGCCTCCGTGGGCCCAAGGGGACGACGATCGCGACGGACGAGGGATGCGCCAATATGCGCCTCCGCGCGCTTCATCGCTTGTGAAACGGCCGATTGAGTGATGCCAAGTCTGAGGCCGGCCGCGCTCATGCTGCCCTCTTCGATGACGACGGCCGCGACTTCCAGTACACGCAAATCAGGCAAACTAAACATAGGAAGCCTACGCTAATGGATTTTTATCGGGTGTGCCACTAGTCCGTTTTCTCAGTTGCGGCGAGTCAATCTACTCGACAGGTTGGCGCACCGGAAACTCGCGCTTACTGCGCAAACAGCCGATTCCAAAGCCGCAGCGGTGGAACTGTTCGATGACACTTCATTTATCGACATTTCCAACCGCTCCAATTTCGGCGCAGAGTTCGATCCGGTGTGTCTGGAGAGTCCGCGCCAAATGACAACATTTCCGGGTGGCGGATCGGCGGCCCTGGCCAGGTCGCCACCCAATTGTGCAAGTTCGGTCAAGTAGAATGCGGGGTTCCAAGGCGACCTCGTCGAATGCCGACGTCCTTGATGAGTTCATCGGGCAATACGATCTCGGTGTCCGTGGAGGCGATCTTCGGTGATGCGTCCGGGCCGTACGATTGAGCATGATGAGCCAGAGGACGCGCCAGCTGAGAGGGCAGACGACCGCCATCAAACTAGCGAGCCGCTCTGCGGTCCGCAGTTTTGAGTCCTCCGCCCTGCAGCCCGATTTTAGGAGCTCCTGGAACAGCTCGATTTTCGTGCACGCACCTATTGGATCATGGACGTAGCCGCGCCTCTCTCTTGTCAACGATGAGTGCGCCGCCTTTGTCCACGAGGTCAGAAGTTGACGCGATGGCCGCCGCGCATGAGCTCCCTCTTGAGCCTGTGGTTTTGGCCGACGCGGGCATCAATGTGTAAGTGCCTGCGAGTTCGCGGATATGGGTATCCGCAGGACACGTCCGACCACCGGCCGATGATCCAATGCGACGGCCATCCCGAAAGGAGTGAAGCCACCTGCCACAATGCGCTCAAGAGCGTAAACTTGATCTAGAGGCCGCGCCGATCTTGCGTCTCGTCTTCGGCACCATCATGCGAGTTCATTGACAGTAAGCCCAGTTCTAGACCATGGCTTTGAGATCCCAGTGGGTCTAAGGACGCAATTGATCGAAGTCGCTGGTTGGAGTGCCATTGTGATGCTGGTGAGCGCTCAATCAGGAAAGCACGCAAGTAGACGTCATCAGCTTGCTCTTCCGCGCAGGAAGGCGATGATGGCTCAGCTGCTCGGCAGCGCCTCGGAAGAGCCAGCAAAGAGCGCCTTCGGTTGAGCGCGATAGGACCGATCATCGAGAAGCGCGTCACACGCCAGCGTGAGGACGCTCACGGGATGAAGAAGGCGAGCTTGCCCGTCTGTCGGGTAGCGTCAATTATGATGCTAGAATGCGGGGTAATCTCAGGACACAGACATTGTTGTGTGGAAAGAATGCAAAAGTGTCCCGCAGTGCGGTAGACCGCTCGACCGAATGCTCCTCGCAATGCCGCAACGGCGCAATCGCCCGAGATGTTCGCGTACATCGCCAGAAACTTCGATGCCGAGTTCCTCAACGAGTTCTCGGGCAAGGCCTGGCGTGGTGTTTCACCCCCTTCGACCGGTCCGCCGGGCTGCACGAACATTTTGGTCCAACGCTCGCGCACCAGCGGAAGGTTTCGTGCGACATTCGCGGTAGGGCACGCGGCGATCCGCGCCGTGCGCACGGCTGCGGCGTTATCCATCAAGCAACGCCCCCTTTTTTAGATCACCCTCTGGGGCCGCTTGCGGGAGAACTATCAGCAGAGGGATGATGACGACCATACCAGCTGCCAGCATCACTCCTGATGGGCCGGCTACAGTCAACACCTGGGCGCCAAGGACGGCTCCGAAGCCGATGGCCGAATTGATGACCGCCGAGTGCATCGCGGCAGCAGTCATCACTGTCGAACCGGCGGCGCGCAGGATCCAGGTCTGGAGTCCCGCGAACAGCGCCGCGACGGCCGCGCCCCAGATGACCAGCAAGACAAGGACCCGGCCTGTCCCCAACTGGGGACCAAACCATCCAAGGCCAACGAGCGCCAGACACAGAGCAAGCAGCCCCGCAGTGATGATGGGTTTCATGAAGCGGTCGATGAGGACGCCCGCCAAGATGTTCCCCAGGAATCCTGCTCCGCCAAAGCCGAACAACAGCGCGCCAATCATGACTTGGGCAACATTTGGAATCTCGTTGAGGAATGGTTCTATAAATGTGTACGCCCCGAAATGCGCCGCCGCCATGAATGTCGTTACGGCATAGATCCCCAACAGGTCATGCCTGCGGCAGACTGATCCAAGCTCTCTCCATCCCGCTGGCGTCCCGGCCTGCATTTTCGGAAGAACTGCCACCATCAGGGCTGAGGTGATCAGTCCGATGGCGCCAATCAATCTGAACGCTGCACGCCATCCGCTCACCTGACCGACGAAGTTCGCGAGCGGCACGCCAACAACGGTCGCCATCGAGATCCCGCCGAATACGATTGCCGTCGCAACACCCATACTGCGGGACGGCGCAATCTTAGACGCAACCACAGCCGCCATGGCCCAATAGAAACCGTGAACGACAGCGCCCACCGTGCGTGCCAGCAACAACCCTTCGAAAGTGTGAGACATCGTCGCCGCAAACGTTGTTGCGGAAAGGATAATAGTTAAGGCGATGACTAGCGGCTTGCGAGGAAACTTCTGAAGCAGAACGGGCGACAACAGAGCGCTGGCAGCACCGATCCAGGCATAGAGGGCCACCGTGAGCCCGACCGCTGCCTGATCTCGTCCGAGGTCGCGAGCAATCTGAGACAACAGCCCGATAGGTGCTATCTCTGCCAAGACGATGTGAAACGAGGCGATGCCTAGCACGATGACGGCGAGCCAGATGCGGAGCGAAGATTCTGTGCCGTCACTCGTCATTATTAAACATCACTGTACGAAGGATCCGCCCGTTTCATTTGTCGATGATCAGCCGCTGCTTGTACGCATTTTTCATCCATGGACGTGGCGCCGCATGGCATGGGCGTCTCTCCGAATGTTGATCGACCTGCATCGGTGGTATCCGATCGTTACGGTTGCATGGGTCGTTCTCTCCATCAACTGCGAGAGTTGATAGTTGACACACGACAAACGGCACTCGGTGTCCTCCGACTGGCGTCCTGAGTGGGACTGTCGTTCCGGCCGGCATCGTGAAGGAGGGCCTGACCTTACTCGAAGAGCTGCGTCGCTCGCCACCAGGCGCTGCGCTTCGCCAACCGCGCCAAACGAACGGTGCAATAGAATCGTGATGCCTTTCGTGCGCACGGACGGCCTGCAGATTGCTGAGCTGCCAACACCGAGGAGGAGGTCTCACTCACAATGTCCCGGCACTGCTTCGGCAGCTTTAGCAGGGCGCTCGCGGATCATGATCTCCGGGGAGCCGCCATTGCCTCGGTGCGTACGCGCGCCCTGGGTGTCAATCGGCCCTTTAATCGCGGTTTGTTGTCAAGCTTACATTTCTGAACTCGCCCGCGGCACGGTGGTAGTGCTCGCGCCGTCGGAGCTGGTCCGGATTGCGGAGACGGCGCGGGCCGGCTGATACGTGCATTGGATCGCCGGGGCTGGTTGAGGTCTTCGCTCGGATCATGGTCCTTTCCGAGGTCGCGCAGCGCCTCATGATGATGTCGGGGTCGGGCGCCTCAACGTTTGCAGCGGAGTGCGAACGAGCCGCCACCACCTGATTGACCGAGGTCGCCACAACACCCTCCCAGCGGGACATCGCCAGCCCGGCAGACCGGACCAGGAACTCTACAAGATCGGATCAGGCTTCCTTCCCCTGGCCCCAGTCGAACGATGTGCCGTAGACCCAGATACAGTGAAGAAGGATGGCGAGTTTGCGCGCGATGGCGACCTTTGCCTTTCGCATGCCAATCCGCTTAGCGAGCTCCATGCCCCCAGGCCTTAAGAGAGGACCATTTCTTCGTTCGATGAAGCAGGACGATCGCCGCCTCGTACAGGTAGGTTGGGAGAAGACGGTCGCCCCATCGTGATATTTTGCCCGGTTTCGCCAGAGTGGTTGCGTCGAGGCGTAAGACCCAGATAGGCGCCGACGCTTGATGCCGATCGGAAGTGCGATGTTTCAAGGTGCCGTCGCATGCGCTGTTAAATTAGGAGGACGGATCGAGCTTTAGCATTGATGCTAGCAGCCGCTCCGGCTTTGAATCCTCAAGTGGGCTTCAACGCGCGATGCCAACGGGCCGTATGTTGGTCCGTGCGAAGTCCTAATGATGGACGGAAGCGTTCCGCGGTTAATAGATTAGGCTACGAGGGGCGCGGATCGGTGGTGGACGCCCGAAATGTCCCGGCTCAGCAAAATCCCCTTGGAATTCCGATAGGTGAGTTCGGCATTGCCTTCGTGCATCTCAAAGTTCGATTGTCAGTTCTAGCCGGTTCGCTGCGCCAAGAGGATTGCCAACCTCAGGACGAGAGGCTCTAGGGCGGAGAGCGATCCCATAATGGCGTGGCGACCGGACGAGCACTCAACCAAAGATGGCCCCGCCCAATTAAGGTAAATTCAATCCAGCCCTGCCCCGACAATTATTGATGTAAAGGTAAACGATCATCGCCGCTGCGTGACGAGCTATCATTTCTCGGCGAGGATCATCCAGCACTTGAAGGGCGGCTACGCGGTTGCAGCTTCAGCGTACGCGCCAGCCGTGTGGCGGAGCCAAGAGCGCGGCGAGCGCATGCACAAACGCGGCCGCAGGTGCGGCGTCGTGCTCCCCGAGATCCCCGAAGGCTCCTGATGGAGTGCGTTGACGAGCCTGCCCACAATCTACGAATTGCCTGGTTGTGAGCCCTCGAGGCTGGCGACCTTTACCGGATCCAACGTCCGGCGAAGGGAGCTCGCGCAGCAATAGCCTGATTTCGTAGCCCTCTCGAACCGCTCGAGAGTCCTTGCTTAGCTTTCCCATCCCTTCGTTGGTCCACACTGTTGAACTCGCGTCGCAGCACGGTATCGGGTTTGATCAGCGCCCGCGCCATCACCTCCAGTCCAGGATGATGGGCGAGGATGACCTTCCGACCAATAAGCCGCTCGCGAGCGCGCTTCAAATCGCGCTATGACGAGCGGGCGGACCGACTGTTACCCGTCTACCAAACGGGACAAAGAGGCGACGCGCTAGCGAGCATCGCTATCTACGTTCTCTTGTATTCGGACCCGCGAAACGTCGAAAATTGGCGAGAAATGAAACGACCCCAGTGCTTAAAGCGGCTGGGGTCGTTCCGAGGTAAGCGCCAGACATGGGCGGGGGGGCTGAGGCCAGACGCCTACGACATGAAATCAGAAACGCAGATTTTCCGCACCGCTTTTAGCACGCCTCGGGTCGACTTTAAGCTCGTAAGAGACTGCCTGCCCTTCCCGCAGGTCAGAGAGGCCAGCGCGCTCCAGGGCGCTTATGTGTACAAAGACATCTTGGCCGCTCCCATCCGGCTGAATGAAGCCGAAACCCTTCGTCGCGTTAAACCATTTCACAACACCCCTCGCCACTCCCGTCTCCCATTTGAGCAATACTGTAGAGTAGTTCTGGTCGGACCATTCGGGCGGCACCGATTCGCGCATTGACGCACAATCTCCGCTGCTTCGGCGTCAGCGTAGTTCGCTTGAGGAGTTCGAGTATGGCGAGCCTGGGCGATCATGCTTTCATGCCAGAGGCCAGGCACAGCCGACGGGTCTGACCCAGGTCGCATCGTTCTGATCTTCCATCCTGTTGCGTCACTTGGGTGACGAAGGTCACGTGGGTGGGGTCTCCTAGCAGGGAAGCCGCGAATTTCATCGGCCCAAATGGCTCATCGGCCACTATTTTGCGGACAAGCAGCGGCCTCGCAACTACCAAAAGGGGTAGCTGGACGAGCGTGCCGCACCAAATTAGCATGCTCCCATGACTGTTCGGAGAACATGGAAGATGAACTGGAAGAAGGAACTGGAGGCGCTGGTTCAACAATCCGCGGCACTCGTAGAACGCGCACGGAGCGTAGCGCCTATTCCAAAGCTGATAGCACCCATCGCGCCAATCGCAAAAGCTTCCCCACCCGATTCTCCCCCGCGGTTGAGCTGGGACACCTCCGAGCGAGAGCACATCAGCAAACGAGTTGCGAATTTCAGAGCGCATCAAGAGCGCGTGCGCCGCGAGCGCGACGAATATTTTTCCCGCACGATGCAACGGACACGGGATCTCGCGAGAGGCCACGGCTCCGACGAACAGATGTAGGCCGTCGGACAGTCGCGCAACTTTGCTAACAATCCGCCACGCGCCAGAAGAGTCGACTGCGGCCGACCACCGGCTGGGAACGGCGAGTAGCCGTGAGAGTCGTACGAGTCTCCAAGAGACGCCCGTCACAGCCCATCTGAGGATTGTCGCGCGCTGAGGATTGCCGCGTGGTGTCCTCACGCCATAGGTTGCCCTCGTACTGGATGCGCTGGGGGGCAACCACGCGATCGTCGTAGTGGCGCCGCCGACGCCAACACGAATCTGGCGCATGGATTTTGCACCGCCGAGGAAGGCGTGGGTGTTGACCCTGCCCCTCGGGCTTAATCCAGTTTGAAGTTCGTTCTGGCCGAAGACGAGGACCAGAGCATGCAGCACGTTCGAGATCGGAAGGCCCGATCTGCTGGCTCGGCGCGTGAGGCAGAGACACGAGATGTGCGCATCGGGGAAGAGTTGAGATCAGACGCGCTTCACTGGAGATCGCGATAGGCATTTTGCTGCATGGGACCGTTGTTGTCGCGCAGTGTGAAAGCACGGAGTCGAAATCGTCCGCCATGATCGAGACGCTGGGAGCGAAATGACGAATGATGATCGTCGTGCACGGCATGACTTGGCTCACGATGTGTCGCATCGGAACGGTGATGTTCGAGGGCTGGAGCGTCTGAAGCTGTGTCGAAAGCGCTCAATGATGCGCATGACGCCACCACAATCCGGACAGGCAGGAACTTCGGCCCAGGTTTGAGCTTCCGAATCCACAGGCGGCGGCTGGCTGTCGTTGGGGCTGTCTCATGATCGAGAAGTTCGCGGCAAAGGGCGAGCTTGGCAGCGCGATTGGTTGGCCATGAAGCCGAAGTGGCGGATGCGATGGAAACCGTCGGGCAGCGTATGAAGCAGGAAGCGGCGAGTGAACTCGTCGGGCTTGAGCTTCATGATCTTTGTCGCGCCGTCCTGGCGGTAATCCTTCCATGTGAAGGCAACATGATCGTTGTCGGGTGCGACGAGCCGGCTGTTGGCGATCGCGACGCGATGGGTATAGCGGCCGAGATAGGCCAGCACCTGTGCGGGTCCGCCGAAGGGCCGCTTGGCGTAAGCAACCCAGTTGACGCGCTGCATGGCTTTGATGCGACCAGCGAAAGCGTCGAGTTCGGCAAGAGAAGCAAGATCGCCGAAGAAGCGCAAGGCGGCGGCGTTGAAGGCCCCGATCAGGCGTTTGAGAAAAAGCCAGCGAAAGAGCCGGGACAGCGGTTTGACAGCCAGGAAGAAGTTCGGTCGGCTGGCGATCCAGCGTGTTCCATCAGGTGACGGGCCGCCGCCCGGCACGACACAGTGAATGTGGGGATGATGCGTTAGCGCTCGTCCACAGGTGTGCAGGACCGCGACGCTGCCGATCTCCGCGCCGAGCCGGCGCGGATTGGCAGCAAGCGTCGGTGATCGCCTCGGCGGCGGCCTTAAACAGGATGGCATAGACGACCGCCTTGTTTTGGAAAGCAATCGCGGCGATCGGTGCAGGAAGCGTAAAGACGACGTGGAAGTAGGGGACCGGCAGCAGGTCGGCTTCTCGCGCGGCAAGGCACGCGGCTCGGGCTGGCCCCTGACACCTCGGACAATGCCGATTCCGGCAGGAATTACAGGCGATCCGCGTCATGCCGCAGTCATTGCGGCCTCGACGTGGCCGCCGAGCGCCTCGGTTCGGCACCCAACAATGGCGCTCATCACCCGCCGCTCGACGCGACCGTGATGACCGGCATGGTCACGACGATAGTCGTCGCCATGCCGGCGCAAGATATCGGCAATGTCGATGGCGGGTCGGTGCGGGCGGACGTCGGGGGGTCATAAGCCGGATCCCGGAGCCGTTGTCATGCCGGTGGCGTCACCTCCAGCGACAGGCGGTCGAGCGGGCTCTGGGGCGCCCGGATCGTATGGGTGGCGACCTGCGTGTAGCGCGCCGTCGACGACGGATTATTGTGGCCGAGCAGAACCTGGATGATCCGGATGTCGATTCCGTTCTCGAGAAGATGCGTCGCGAAGCTGTGGCGCAGTGTGTGCAGCGTGACGCGCTTGGTCAGGCCCGCAGCCTTCACCGCCGATCGACAGGCTGCGTGCAACACGGTCTGATCGATCGGATGATCTTCGTCACGACCAGGGAACAGATAAAGCCGCGGCCGGGCGAGCCGCCAGTAGGTGCGCAGGATGCCCAGCAACTGGGGCGACAGCATCACGTTGCGATCCTTCGCGCCCTTGCCGTGGCGCACCTGGATGACGCCGCGGGCGCTGTCGATGTCTTCGATCCGCAGTCCCGCGACTTCGGAGGCCCTGAGTCCGGCCGCATAGGCCGTGGTGAGCGCGGCGCGGCTCTTCAGGCTGGACACGGCCTCGAGGAACTGAACCACTTCGTCGGCGCTGAGAACGACCGGCAGCTTGCGCGGTTCTCGCGCATAGGGAATGCGCTCCGGGATGAGCGCCTCGCCGAGCGTGACGCCGTAGAAAAACCGGAGCGCACAGACGATCTGGTTCAGCGCTGGCCATGAGATGCCGGTCGAGACCAGATGCACCTGGAAGGCGCGGACGTCTTTCAGCTCTAACCGGTCAGGCGATCGGCCAAAATAGCGGCTGAACTTCGAAACCGCGCTGATGTAGGATCGTTGCGTCGCCGGCGACAGATTGCGGACGGTCATGTCTTCGATCATGCGGCGGCGAAGAGGGCTCAAATCGGCCATCTCGATACTCCTGTCTGAGGGGGATGGGCTCCAACACCCACATCCTCTCAGCCAGGAGGCGATCTACGCCACCTCGCCACGCACGCCGCGACAGCGGCTTCGTTCAATCCCAAATCGATTCGGTCTAACCCCATCCGGCTTTAGGTCGCACAATCCGCGAAACGTCCTAACCGCGCTTGCATCGATGTCGGCGCGCCGCAGCTTGGCCGTCAGGCCATGACGCTCCAGAACACGCGCACCAGCACACATCACACGAGCAGCGTAATAGCCTTGAAGAAGCCTCCCTCCTGATGTCCGTGTAGGGATGGGTGGCGTCGAGATCGAGGATGATCTGCAGGCCTCAACAATGCGAGAAATGCGCGCTACGCTCAGGAGAGGCCATTGCGGCACCCGCTGAGCTGTGCGTTATAAACAGAACGCTGCCATTGTAGCTCAGCGCTCACTTGCAGGCAGCAAACCAATCAGCGCTTTAGCCTCGGACTTCAGCACTTCAACGGCAGATTTCCGAGCATCTGCATCAAAGCGAGTGCGAATGGCGGAGACTGAGAGCGCGCCCCGCAATTTGCCATAGACATCGATTACGGGCACCGCTGCGGCCGCAACCTCAGGATCACGCTCGCCGATCGAGACGTAGAAGCCACGATCTCTGATCTTCTTTCCATCAGCTAATGCAAAATCGCGGTAAGCGGTAAGAACGCGGCCCGCAGCGCCGCGATCAATCGGCAATCGTTGTCCTTCTTCGAGGTGATGCCGGACGGAACGCGGAGAATTAACGCGATAAAGGCAAATGCGCTCGTCGCCCTCCGCGATGTAGAAGGATGCGGTCTCTCCGGTTGCTTCGACCAGACGATGGAGCGAGGGTCTGATCAGGTCACCGAGGTCCAGCCCACGCTGATAGAGCGCCCCAAGGCGCCATAGCTCCGGTCCGGGTCGAAATAGCCGGTCGGTCCCCCGCACCAGGAATCCGTCCGCTTCCAGGGATGCGGCAAGGCGAAGGATCGTGCTCTTGTAGAAGTCGGTCGCCTCGGCAATCTCGGTCAGCGTCAGGGCTGCGCGCTCAGCGCCGAAGGCCTTGAGGATCGCCAGGGCGCGCCCGACCGCATCAACCCCTGTCTTTGCCATTGATACAGTCCTCGTGTTCTGTCGTGCAGAACAGATATCCGGAATGGATAGAAAGTCCAGTATTCAATGCTCATCTGGGTTCTATGTTTCAGAATGCAATTGACTCCGGATGTAGCGCCAGTTACCTGTTTTGAGGCTTAGAACAGGTTCTGCGGAGCGAAACAATGGAAGGGCAGCCGGCACTTGCCGTCGATCTGCGCGACGTGATGATTCGCTTCGGCGACTTCACCGCCGTGAAAAGCATGAATCTCCAGGTCGGCGAAACCGAATTCGTTGCAGTGGTCGGGCCGACGGGCTGCGGAAAATCGACCATTCTCAATACTGTCACCGGACTGCTGAAGCCGGCCGCCGGCGAGGTTCGCATTTTCGGCAAATCGCTTAGGGGCCTGAACGGTCAGTCCGGCTACATGCTGCAACAGGAAGGGCTGCTGCCCTGGAAAACAGCCCAGGACAATGTCGGCCTCGGGCTGGTGTTTCAGGGAAGCTCGATCGCGAAAGCGCGCGAGCAGGCGCGGCCCTGGCTCGCCAAGGTTGGCTTGAAAGGGTTCGAGGAGCGCTATCCGCACCAATTGTCCGGCGGCCAGCGCAAGCGGGTCACCATGACGCAGACCCTGATCATGCAGCCGAAGATCGTCCTGATGGATGAGCCTTTCTCAGCGCTGGACGTTCACACCCGTCGCCTCATGCACCGTATCCTGCTCGACCTCTGGCAGGCGGACCGGCGCTCACTGGTTTTCATCACCCATGACCTCGATGAGGCGATCACGCTGGCGGACCGCGTCGTTGTGATGTCTGCCGGTCCCGCGAGCCGCATGGTTGGCGATGTCAGGATCACGCTGCCTCGTCCCCGCGACCTCTCGGCGCTACAGACCACCGACGAGTTCGTCGCGCTTTACCGTGAAATCTGGTCGCTGCTCGGCGCCGAAGTGGAGAAAAGCTATGCCACGCAGGGGTAAGGTCGCTCTCACGCAGTTCGCCATCGTGCTTGGGCTGATCCTGATCTGGGAATTGGGCGTGCGGGCCGGATTGATCGACCCGTTCTTCTTTCCGGCCCCGTCGACACTCATCGCAAGGATCGGAGAGTGGATGTCAACGGCCGACTTCTGGACCGATGTCAGCATAACACTGCTGGAGACGGTCCTGTCTTTCCTGGCTGGTATCGGGATCGGCACGGCGCTTGGTATCTGGTTGGGCTTAAGCCCGTTTGCGGCCGAGGTCCTTCAGCCCTTCATCAAGATGTTCAATGCGATCCCGCGCATCTTGCTGGGGCCCATTTTTGTCATCTGGTTCGGATTGGGCCTCACCTCCAAGGTCGCGCTGGGCGTGACGCTGGTTCTCTTCGTCGCTTTTTTCAACACCTTTCAGGGCGTTCGCGAGGTCAATCCGGTCGTGCTCGCGAATGCGCGCCTGCTACGTGCATCGAAGTCCTCCCTGCTGCGCCATGTCTACCTACCGTCCGCCACCACGTGGATCCTGTCGAGCCTGCGGGTGTCGGTCGGCATGGCTGTGATGGGAGCAGTGGTCGCCGAATATCTCGGTTCGTCCGCGGGATTGGGGCACCTGATTGCGCAGGCCGAGGGCGTCCTCGACGCGACCGGAGTGTTCGCAGGAATCATCGTCCTCTCCGCCTTCGTCGTTGCTCTCGATGCCATTGTCGACGGCGCGGAAAAACGGCTCCTGGTCTGGCGGCCCGCACCTGCCCACGAAGCCTGATTGTACCGCTCTCCCATTCTCATGGAGTTTCCCATGCACGCTTTTCCACGACTGATGCTGGTCATCGCGATAGCCGCATTCCCGGTCATCTCGACTTATGCCGCCGAGCCCGAGAAGACAAAATTGAAGATCGCAGTGGGGTCACAGATCCTCAACTATATGCCTCTCGAACTTGGCGTGAAGCTGGGCGCCTTCAAGGAAGAAGGGGTTGACGTGACCGTCGAGAACTTCCAGGCCGGTGGCTCGAAGGCTTTGCAGGCGTTGATCGGCGGCTCGGTGGACGGGACCGTCGGCTTTTATGATCACACCATTCAGATGCAGGCCCAAGGCAAGCAAATTTCCTGCGTGTTCCTGCTCAATGACATTCCCGGCGTGTTGCTCGGTGTCCGCGGCGACCTCGCTGACAAGGTCAAGACGGGTGCCGGTCTGAAGGGCCTGAAGCTCGGGATCACGGCGCCGGGGTCCTCGACCGATACCATGGCGCGCTACTACATCAAGAAATCGGGATTGGGCTCGCGCGATGTAAGCATCATCGCGGTTGGCAGTGGTGCACCCGGCATGGTGGCGCTCGAGGCCAAGAATATCGACGCGCTCGTCTATTTCGATCCGATTGCGACCCTTCTCGCGCGCAAGAAGAGTGCGACACCGCTGTTCGACGCGCGCACGGTCGAAGGCTCAAGGCAGGCCTTTGGCGGAATCTATCCGACCGCGTGCCTTTACCTTCAGCAGTCCTTCATCGACAAAAATCCGGAAACGGTCCAGCGCCTCGTCAACGCCTTGTTCAAAACTCATCGCTGGATCAACACGGTTTCGGCGGAGCAGCTCGTCGACGCGATGCCTCCTGCATACAAGACCGACAATCGCGAGGTGAACATCGAGATCATCAACGCGTCGAAAGCGCTGTTCTCGCCAACCGGTCAGATGGACATCGACGCGGCCAAGGTCCCGCTGGCTGTCCTAGGCGACTTTGATCCGAAGATCGCAGCCGCAAAGATCGACCTCATCAAGACCTTCACGAATCGATTCGCGGAACGTGCTGCGCAGCAACTGAAATAAGTTGCGTACTAAGCGCCCGCTATCGGATCACCTACAAGAAGGCTCTTCAGATGTCTCTGCCGCTAACCGGTATCCGCGTTCTCGACCTGTCAAACGTGTTGGCGGGTCCGTTCTGCGGTTACCATCTTGCGCGCCTTGGCGCGGAGGTCATTAAGGTGGAAAATCCGAACGGCGGCGACCTGGCGCGGCGCCTCGGCGCGGATTCGCAAAGAGCGGAGCGCCTGCAGGGACTCTCGTTTGTCGCCGTGAACGCCGGCAAGCAATCGATTGCACTGGACCTGAAATCGGAAGCGGGCCGCGAGGTGTTCTTGCGACTGGTCAAGGAAGCCGACGTGGTGCTCGAAAACTTCCGGCCGAAGGTGATGGAACGCCTTGGCCTCGGCTTTGATGTGCTTGTCAGGCTGAACCCGCGTCTGGTCTACTGCGCGATCTCTGGCTTTGGGCAGAGCGGTCCGTGGTCCGCCCGTCCGGCCTATGACCAGATCGTCCAGGGTCTCTCCGGAGCCATGAGCGTCACCGGCGATATAGCCTCGGCTCCCCTGCGCACGGGCTTTCCGATCTCGGACACGATTGCGGGACTGACTGCTGCGTTTGCCATCGCCGCGGCTCTGGTCGACCAGCGGCATAGGCAACGGGGTCGGTTCATCGACGTGTCCCTGCTCGAGGCCACCGTTGCGGCGATGGGATGGGTCGTCTCCAACCACCTGAACGCCGGGGTCGAGCCGCAGCCCATCGGCAACGAGAACTTTACCGCGGCTCCCTCCGGCACGTTTCGCACCGCAACGGGCCCGCTGAACATTTCCGCCAACGAGCAGAAGCAGTACCAAGCCCTATGCGACCTGATCGACCGACCGGACCTGAAGGCGGATCCACGCTTTGCTGGACGCGAGATGCGGAAGGTCAACCGCGCTGCGCTGAGCGCGGAGTTGAACAAGGCATTGAGTTGCAAGCCCGCTGAGGAATGGGAGGCCAAAATGAATCTGGCTGGTGTCCCTGCCGGCCGTGTGCTGACGGTCTCGCAAGTGTTGCAGCAGCCACAGGTCCTTGAGCGCGGATTCGTCGAGACTTTGGCGCCAGAACAAGACGGTGCGCAGCCGTTACGAATCACGCGGCCGGGGTTCCGGCTGGATGAGGAGTTTTCGCTGCCTTCACCACCTGCGACGCTCGGAGCAGACACTGAGCGATGGCTGCAGCGGCTCGGCTATTCGTATGCGGAGGTTGAGCAACTGGTCTCAAGCCGAGCCGTCGGGACGCCAAAGCAAGGAGAGGCTGATTTCCTGTCCGTCCGCGTAGCCACGGACGGACCGATATCATGACATCCGACGGCTTGCGTCGGTTGGCAATCGGCAGGTTGAAAGGACGGAACTGGAAATGAGCGAAGAAGAACTGAGACAGCAAGCGGCCAGTTGGTGGCGAACCTCCATTTGCGATATCGCGCCAGGTCGCATCGCCTATCGGGGTTATCCAATTGAAGATTTGATAGGCCGCGTTTCCTTTCCCGCCATGATCTGGCTGATGTTGCGTGGCAATCTGCCGACGCCAGCACAGGAGCAGCTGCTGCAAGCTGCGCTGGTTGGATCCGTTGACCACGGTCCGCACGCGCCCTCCATTGCAATTGCCCAAATGGCGGTGAGCTGCGGCCTGCCCCTGAATGGCGCAATGGCCTCGGCAATCAACACGCTCGATGACGTGCATGGCGGAGCAGGGGAGCAGGCTATCGAACTCTACGAGGATGTGCTGCGACGGCGCCAAGGGCGAGAGATCGAGCAGGCCGCTGGCGCTGCAATCGACCATTTCACCGCAACCCGCAGCAAATATCTGCCGGGCTTCGGCCACCGGTTTCATCCAGTCGACCCGCGCGCGGCCCCGCTATTGGCGCTGGTGGATGCCGCAGCTGACGAGGGCAGTGTCGGCGGCGATTATGCCAAGGCCGCTCGCGCGATCGAGCGGGTGATGCAACAGCGCAAGAGCAAGCTCATTCCGATGAACATCGATGGCGCGACCGCGGTCATTTACGGCGAACTGGGCTTCGCCTCTCCGCTCGCGCGGGGGGTCTTCTGCTTGTCGCGCGCGGTCGGAATCCTGGCTCACGCCTGGGAGCAAACTGGGCGCAACGATCGCAACAAGGGCCCAATGCCCAAGCAGTTCGGCTACAAATACGATGGCCAGCCGCGTCGCAGGCTCGAAGGCGTATCATGAGCATCTCGAAAACCCGCCCAAGCTGATGGAGGCCAGCGTGTTCTCGTCGATGCCGGCGGAGTTTTGTCGCCCGGCTGTTTCTTCGGAATGGGCAGACGCGAACCGCGGGGCATATCCAGTAGATGGTTTCATCGAGGGACCGTCGTTCGACCAGTCCGGGAATCTCTATGTCGTCGACATCGCCTTCGGCCGCATTTCCGAATTTCACCGGAGGGCGTCTGGTCTTTGATCATCGAATACGACGGCTGGCCGAACGTCTGAAGGTTGCTCCGGACGGCCGGGTGCTCGTGTCCGACTATATCAACGGTCTCCTGGAGCTCGATCCACAGAGAGGGACCATCCGACCGTCGCTGGGCCACCGCAATTCCGAGTCCTTCAGAGGCTGCAACGACCTGCGTATCGCGACCAAAGGCGACATCTATTTCACCGATCAGGGCCAGACTGGATTGCACGATCGGACCGGCCGGGCATTTCGACTGTGCCCTGACGGCCGGATCATTGCTTGATTTCTAATGGCCCGGGCCCGAATGGCCTGGTGCTCAGTCCGGACGAGACCGTATTGTTCGTTGCAATGACGCGCGACAATAGCATCTGGCGCGTACCGCTGATGCGTGATGGCGTGGGGAAAGTCGGACGATTCAGCTGGTTCTTCGCGACGAGCGGTCCTGACGGACTGACGGTCGATCAAAAAAGGGCGGCTCTTTGTCGCGCATGATTCCCTCGGCCACGTTTTCGTATTGGCGCCAAACGGCGAAGCGGTCCGCTTGCATCCAGTCCTGCGCAGGGGGGAGCTGCACGAATGTCGTATTGGACGCGGCACTCGGCACATTGCTCATTACGGAATCCTCTACCGGATCAGTGTGATGGCTGATCTCGCGCACCTTCCTCGAAATTCGCCAGTAGGAGTGGCAAGGTTGTGCGGAATCCTTTCACGCGCCGGTCCGCCGCACCAAGATGCAGGAAATGAGTCTGGTAGACGACTGGCTGGCCAGTTGCCGAGAGAATGTAATTGGTGACGGATGGATGGCGTTTGTGTGGGTGATCTCAAACCAGAGCCAGTAAATCGCACTGCATGGGAAGCGCAAAAGAACGATTCGTAAGGCTGGTCGGGCTTCGCCCGCGACGGGCCGCCGCCGACCTGTCGCCTTTTGGTCGGGCGGGTCGCGGTATCGCTTCCCACAATGCAGAATGATTGATCGCTGATATCTTCGAACGTTCTCGCCAAGAAGGCCGAAGAGGTAACCGCTCGCGGTGGGAGTCAGCACCGCATCAGCGTCAAAGGTTCTCGATCATGCTCGGCCGCGACGCACGCGTGAAGCGTTCGTTTTGAGAAGCAACAAGCCCAGGATTGACTGCGTGAAGGACTTTACCGATAGCACGCTAGCCCAGGAGCGCTTTAAGTGTGTGGCGCAGAGGTCGTACCACTGTCAGAGCCTCTTGCGCGCGCAATCCTCCAACCCGATATCCCCTCTCCTCGTACAAGTGGCGTACCCGTTCTAGGGCCGGATAGCCATCCGGAGGCAACGCAACCTCAATCATGTGCCAGCCGCGTCGCTTCGCCTCCCAATCTACCGCCTCGAGCAGATGCCGACCGGAGTCAGAGCTCCGGAAGTCACGAGAAATCCATAGCTCCTGAAGCACGCCGTACGCTCCGGCTGCTCTCACGGCCTGTACGGCCGAGATGCTAGCTACCCCTACAATCTGCCCGGTGCCTTGTTCCTCGACGACAAAAATGAAGCCCTGTTCGGGATCCTGAATCAGGCGCAACGCCGCCTGCTTCGCGCCTTGAAGGCTGAACTCCGGTCCGGGGCCACCTAACTCGGAAAGTAGCTCTTCGACCGCTTTTGCGACCGCGTTCTCATCTCCTGGCACGCTCTTGCGCAAAGCCGTGCCCGCGCTGGACGTACCTTGCCCTTCAGCGCCAACACGAACACCCGACCCAGCCCTCCGGAGGAAATTCATGCTCAGGAGGATACAGAAAACGCAATTGAGAGCAACTATCAGGCTCGGTAGGAAGCAGCACGTCCACACTCGCTATACGCAACAGAGCTGAGGTAATTGCAAGCCATTGCCGTTCTCAGAATCGACTGCGGCTTGAGCAGCTGCGAACTCATGATGGACTGCCTTCTATTGGAAAACATATCACGGCACACGCCGGTCATGCCCGATCAAACATTCGTAAGAGTGATTGCCGATCGTCGCTCACGAATTACTCGCTTCAATAAATCGTGCGCCACGACGATCGCAGCGCCATAGAGCGTCAGCTCGGTGCGTCCGAAGGAGAGATTCCCACCTCGCGTGCGTCACTCGTACTTGCGCGAAGCGCGACAGGTATCATACGCGTGCGCCCGATAAAATCGTCTGAGCAAGATCGCGAAAGATTTTGCACACTAATGCACTATCTTAAGCTTATCTCGAACAATCAGAAAGATATCGGGAAGCACAGCTTGTTTCGACCTTCTCTCCTCGTTTAAGGCACCGTCACTGAACGGGAGTGGTTGCGATGGAACATGGGCAGGCCGAACTGGTCGGAGGGAAACCTGTAATCTTCGGGCAACGTAAGGTGCGGCCGCGGGCGTGCCTGGCCGTCGGCAAGCGGCATCTGCGCGCCTTTCTACGGGATGTGCTGGAGGATATGGGATTTGTTATCAGCGAATGCAGGACTGCTGACGAGTTGCCGCACGTACTCCGCACGGAGTTCCCTGATCTGATCCTGCTCGGCATTGGCTCGGACCGCATCGAGCCTGGACGATTGCTCGAGATACTGGTACGCGAAGAATTTGCAGGCCGAGTGCTGGCGTTCGGGGCGCGCGAGTCGATCATCATGGCGGCAGTGCAGCAGGTCGGTAGTGAATATGGACTTGCTATGCTGCCGCCGCTCAGGGCGCCGTTTGCAGCCGAGACGTTGCGCGATCGGATCGGCATGCTCTTGCCAAGAGAGCCGGCGCCCCGTCCCGCGGTCCATGTCGGAGAAGCCTTACACGCTGGCTGGCTTGAGCTCTGGTATGAGCCGAAGTTTGACGCGTGTACCCTTAGCCGCCGCGGCGCCGAGGCGCATGTGCGAATGCGGCACCCGACCTGGGGCGTTGTTCCACCGGCCTATTTCATCCCGGAACCTCACGATCCGCATTTTAGGAACTTGTCGCAGTTCGTGATCGACCGCGCGATCAAGGATTGGCAGTATCTTCTGGAGCAGCAAACTTCGATCGATCTCTCCATCAATCTCCCGGCAGCATTCCTGATTGACCCGCAGGAGGTACGCGATCTCTGTCGGCGCATGCCGTCGCACGCCGCTTTCGGCGGTTTGACGATTGAAATCGAGAGCGTTGAAGCGATCCAGAACCTAGATCTCCTGGTCGAGGTTGCGCGTGAGGTTCGCTTTCACAACATTGGCCTTGCAATCGACAATGTCGGTGCCAATTGGCCGCAGCTGATGGGGATGACAAAATTCCCGTTCGTGAAATTGAAAGTGGATCGTCAGTTCGTAGGCGGCTGCGCGAATGGGCCCCTCAAGCGAAGGGTGTGCCGCCATATCGTTGATCTAGCCAAAGAGTACAATGTGCGCACCGTCGCCGAAGGTGTGGAGAGCCAGGCCGACCTAATCGCTGTGGCCGAACTCGGCTTCGACCTTGCGCAGGGCCATCTGTTCGGAAAAGCCATGCCACTGAAGCAATTTGCACAGTCATCTTTCAACCCCGCTCCAGCTCGTCCAAAATAGTTGCGAGTGGCTGAGTGCGGCCAAGTGACGCTCACGAGCACCGCCATGCCTACTCGGCACCAGGCATGAGGCTGAGTGCAATTCAGTCGGTCTGCAAGGCCAGTGTCGCTCGTCCCGCCGCCACTTCATGTTTCCCTCCGAAGCTTGTTATACGACAAGCCCGTTTTGGCAAGCCTCCAGCGAGTCCTCCGCGCAGCTAGCGTTGCAGCCATGAGCGAGGCTTGCACAAACCTCCAGTCGGGGTGTGTGACCGGAGGTTTGCCGAGATCCGACGTAGACCTGCGTCCGCTGGCGGTTTTTTGTCGCCGCCGGTTGAGGAAGCGTCAGCCTCGCTTGCCCCCGCGCTGACGTGCCAAGCAAACCGACGGACGCTTCCAGCGTCAAGTCGCGACTGACTCTCGCAAGAGGGCCAGACGGCTCGTAGCCTGAAATTGAAGCGACCTGTTGCTGTCGCAGATGCAACATGGTCTCAGACCCGGGACAGCCGAATTGGGCAAATTGCCCAACATTGAGCGCGTCTGCGTTTGGCACGGCATTTGAAAGGGATCGCGCATGGCATCGCTCGCCTAAGGAGTCGGAAGGCATGGCTTACAAGATCGTCGCTTCGCAATGCACCGTTTGTGGCGCATGTGAGTTCGAGTGTCCCAACGCGGCGATCAGTCTGAAGCGCGACATTTACGTTATCGATGCCAAAAAATGTACGGAGTGCGAGGGCCATTGCGACACACCGCAATGCGCGGTGGTCTGTCCGGTCCCTGACACCTGTGTCCCGTCCAAGACAGGATAGGCAGCCCGCGACCAAAAGGCCTCATCGCTCGATTTCGCGAACGAAGTTGTAGATGTGGGGCCTTGAGGAGACCACGACCGCATGGGGCGCATCGAGGTCGATTAACATCGTTATGAGCTTAAGGCGCTGAGCGACTCCGAGGACCCCCTCAAAGGGCTCTGTCGGAGGACACCGTCGAATTTGTCACGAACAAGGACAAGGCGAGGCAGACCGGCGTCGAGCGGCCACGGACGCATCGAAGCCGGCGCAAAAGTCGCTCAGCACGTGAACACCTAGTGCACCGAGAAGATCGTCTTGACCAACCTCACGGAGGCGGACGACCTCGTGCCTGGTCGCGGGCCCGCCGAACACCAAGGAGCCGACCTGATCATCCGTGCGGTCCTGGAGCGATCCGGCTTTCGAAATTTCTAGGGAGCCTTATGGGCTGTGGCCAAACGGATGCCGGCCCAGGATGATCGCACCTTCCTGACGCGCAGGTTCGAAAAGTTGCCGACGGAAAAAGCCGCCTCCTCGCGATCACACAGATACCGAAAGCGGCCCGGGTTCGTTCCGGTGGTGGAGCTCACCGTTACGCGAGCAAGGAGCGAATGCATTTCACAAGCGGAGCCTCCACAGATCCGGGCGTGTTCACCAGGCCGCGAGCAAGACCGTCGTGCCCGCCTAGTGCGCTCGTAATCGCTTGGGCAATATCGCAGCGAGAATCGGTAGGTTGACGCATCGATCCTCGTGCGCATAATTCAAGCCGTCGCGGTCTCCGGATTTCGTTTGATCCGGAGCTAAGAGGGAAGCCGGTGCAATGCCGGCGCTGCCCCCGCAACTGTAAGCGGCGAGCCGCTGTCCAATGAAGTCACTGACGCCATGCGGCTTCGGGAAGGCCGGACAGCAGCAACGACCCGTGAGCCAGGAGACCTGCCTCGACAAGATATCGTCCACGGGCGGGGCGTCCCGGTGTGCGCCAAGCAGTTGTCGCTCAGGCGATGTTCGCTGTCTGCGTCCGCCGTGGCCTTTGCCCCAACATGGGGTCTAAGCTATGTCTATCCTTTCGCTTCCCGTTGCAACACTGGGGACGTCACGCATCGGCCCACGACGCGAACTCAAATTCGCGCTCGAGAGCTACTGGGCGGGAAAGTCCAGCGAAGCCGAGCTCCTCGAGGCGGGGAGTGGACTTCGTGCCGCTAATTGGGCACGGCAGAAATCCCGCGGTGCGACCGTCATTCCTTCGAATGACTTCTCGCTCTACGACCATGTGCTCGATACCAGCCTAATGGTCGGCGCCATTCCCGACGTTTACGGCTGGACCGAAGGTCCTGTGTCGCTCAAAACCTACTTCACCATGGCGCGTGGCGCTCAGGACGGTGGTCACGCTCAGCATGGGCCCGGCGTAGCCGCACAGGAGATGACGAAGTGGTTCGATACGAACTACCACTACATGGTGCCGGAATTTCACCAGGATCAGATCTTTAGGTATGCCTCTCGGAAGCCGATCGAGGAATATGAGGAGGCAAGAAGCCTCGGTTATCAGACGCGGCCCGTCCTAGTGGGCCCAGTCACTTTCCTGAAGCTCGGCAAAAGCGTAAATCCCGCATTCAATCCGCTGTCGCTGCTTGATCGACTCCTCCCCGTCTACGTCGATGTTCTCCGCGAACTAGCCGCGCGCGGCGCTGAATGGGTTCAGCTCGACGAGCCATGCCTAGTGATGGACGTCGACAAAGCATCTCGGGCGGCTGTCCGCCGGGCCTATGCTCATTTCGCTAAGGCCGTGCCGGCCCTTAAAATCATGCTGGCCACATACTTCGGGGCTGTCGGCGACAATCTTGAAACAGTATTGGCCTTGCCCGTTGCCGGGCTTCATGTCGACCTGGTTCGTGCACCTGACCAGTTGGACGCGATTGTCGCCAGAGCCCGTAGAGATCTCGTGGTCTCGCTCGGCGTCGTTGATGGTCGCAACGTGTGGCGCTCTAATCTGCCGGCGCTACTCGACCAACTTGCTCCTATGGTCAAAAAACTGGGCAGGGACCGTGTTCAGATTGCCCCCTCCTGCTCGCTGCTTCATGTTCCGACCGACATTGAGCTAGAGATCGATCTCGATCCCAATCTGAAGACGTGGTTGGCGTTCTCAGTGCAGAAGATCAAGGAACTTTCGATATTGGGCAAAGCGCTGGCTGGCCTTGCTGCCGACGTGGCCGATGAACTCACGCTCTCAGAGGATGCATCCGTCACCCGCGAAACATCGCCGAAGATCCACAGTGCGAACGTCGCCGGACGAATGGCCGCGATCGACGATAGCATGCGCCGCCGTCGCAGTGCGTTCACCCAGCGCGCCGACGTCCAGCGCGTCGCCTTCGCATTGCCGATGTTTCCAACCACAACCATCGGATCCTTCCCGCAAACGGCGGACGTCCGCAATGCGCGTGCAGCTCATGCGCGGGGAGCGCTGAATGACACGCAGTACGAGCAGCTTCTGAAAGCGGAGACAGCCCATACCGTGCATTGGCAGGAAGATATCGGCCTGGACGTGCTCGTACACGGTGAGTTCGAGCGCAATGACATGGTTCAATACTTTGGCGAGCAGCTGTTGGGTTTCGCATTCACCAAGCACGGCTGGGTTCAGTCTTATGGCTCGCGGTGCGTTCGCCCTCCTATCCTGTTTGGAGATGTCTCCCGCCCGAAGCCCATGACCGTTAAATGGTGGCGACATGCGCAGTCTCTGACCAAAAAACCCGTCAAGGCTATGCTGACCGGACCGGTGACGATCCTGAACTGGTCGTTTGTCCGTGACGACATCCCGCGGAGCGAGACATGCCGACAGATCGCTCTCGCGATCCGAGACGAAGTCATCGACCTTGAGGCGGCTGGAGCGACCATGATCCAGATCGACGAGGCTGCGTTGCGGGAGGGATTGCCGCTGCGCAAATCGCAGTGGAAGGACTATCTCGATTGGGCAGTGGACAGTTTCCGCGTTTGCTCCTCCGCTGTCGCTGACGGAACTCAGATCCATACGCACATGTGCTATTCCGAGTTCAACGAAATCATCGATGCGATCGCAGCAATGGATGCCGACGTCATTTCAATCGAGGCGTCGCGCTCCAAAATGGAATTGCTCGACGCTTTCAAGAGCTACAAATATCCTAATGAAATCGGGCCAGGCGTCTATGACATTCATTCACCGCGCATTCCCGCAGCAGCCGAGATCAAGCAGCTGATTGTGTTGGCGCGGCAGCGGGTTTCCGATCGGCAGCTCTGGATCAATCCCGACTGCGGACTGAAAACTCGAAGATGGGAGGAGGTGCGTCCCGCGCTCGTCAATATGGTGGCCGCCGCACGCGAGTTGCGGGGTGAGGCATGATCGTACGGAGCGCGTCACCAACGTATTGTGAATAAGATGCACGCGCTTTGGGAGGTCGCGATATCTTGCGAGCTTCCTAAACCTTCCAGCGCTTGCGAATGCCGGTCTGCTTCGGCGGAGGTGATCGCATACACCCGGCGACAAGCTCGAATCCGGCGGACGACAGCATGCCGGTCATACCGATCAGGTGACATATTCCAACTCACTACCGCTCGACGCGAACCACGGCCCTATCTTTTCATTTATCCATCGCGTGGATGCGTCCCATCACAACAATCTATTTTACCGCCCTTCCGGAATTTCATACGTAATTGGCGCGTTGGCGCGGGCTTCGGGAAGATTTGCTGGCGTTGGGGCGCTGCCACATGGTGCCGCGTGACGGCAAACTGACGCTTGAGTTCCAGGACACGGCAGCCAAACCGCCTGCGGGATGGATCCCAGCTCCATCAAGGCTCCCCTTGCCAACCGGACAGCTGGCAAGTGGTGGCAAGTCTTGAACTTTCCGACAGGAGTGGAAAGCAAGCGGCTCGCTAAGTTGCGCGGAGCGATATCCGCTTCTTGTTGTTTGACGGCGAGTGCCCTCGCCGTAAATCGGTCGCCGGTAGTCCTCCCTACCGACGAAAGCTGGTGCGATGCGGAAAGCAGCGTCGCTCCTGCGTGACTTCTGCCCGGCCTCCCGTCGAGGCCGGGCATTTTTATGTATGCGTGGTGATGAGTGACAGCACAGCATCATTCATTTAGACGTCATTGCGGGGAGGCCGGTTTCTTGCGTCGCCTCTGTTGCTCTTCGTCAGGGAATGAGGCCGGTGCTGCTAAGGCTATCTGTCTATTGAAGGCTTTGGTGTCGTGTTGGTGCGCGTCGGCAGTATCGGATATTCGATCTTAGGCAGCCGACCGGTCAGCGAATTCAGAAATGAGACAATGTCGTTTTCCTCCCTATCGCTAAGCTTGGTGCCGAGCTGGATTTCACTCATCAGGGCAACAGCTTGCTTCAGGCTCCAAACCTGGCCCGAATGGAAGTAAGGGGCTCGCAACGCGACGTTCCGCAATGGCGCAGCGCGGAAGACATATTCGTCGCCAGCCGCCCTGGTAACCGCGAACCGGCCCTTATCGGCGTCCGGAAGCACGCTTGCGTCCGGCTTTTTCATCACGCCGAACGGGAAGTAGGCCTGCCCACCGAGATTAATTCCATTGTGGCAAGAGGAACATCCCTTCGCCATAAACAGTGCCAACCCTGACTTCTGCTGATCATCGAGAGCAAGTGTATTGCCCTCCAGATACTGATCGAATGGAGCCGCAGGTGTAATGAGAGTCGCTTCAAAAGCCTCGATCGCCTTCGCAAAATTTTCAAAGGTGACCGATCTCGCTTCGTTCGGAAAAGCGTTCTTGAACAAGGCGACGTAGCTGGGCATTGAGTTCAAGATACCGAGCACATGATCCGGAGTCGCATTCATTTCGGCACTCGCCTGCACCGGGCCGGTGGCTTGCGCCTTGAGGTCCGCGGCGCGTCCGTCCCAGAATTGCGCCACATTGAACACTGCGTTGTAGACGGTTGGGGCCCGACGTAGGCCGACCTTCCAGCCGTGACCAACGGAGGTCGGACCGGCATCGACTCCGCCGGTGCCGAGATTGTGGCACGTATTGCAGCTAATGATCCCGCTCGCCGATAGCCGCGGATCGAAGAACAGCATCTTGCCAAGCTCGACCTTTCCATGCGTCACCGGATTGTTTTTTACCGCAGGAATCACCGAGGGGATTGGATGGAAGATCTGCTTGGCGTTTCTCATCAGATCATCGTCGGCGTTAGCTCCTGACGACATCAGCAGCCCAATAGCGAAAATAGATGCTTCAGCGACAAGCCGAAGCTCCGGGATCGACATGTTCATACACCGCCTCATTAGTTCTGATTGTTAAACAAGGAAAGGAAACAGTCGAAAGCGATGCCACGCGTTCCTCGACGGTCCGGCGCAGCATGCAGCGGATCCTCCGAAGCGAGGCTGCATCAAAATGTACGACTTTGAGGAGCTCGCCGCGGCGTTCACGCACGGACTTGAGGGGCTCATGTGATTCGCGAGTTCGCTTTGAGCTTAGATCGCGGCCTTTCTGTTGGTCGATCAGACTAGCGCCTCAACTTCGGCCTGATGGTCGGTCTGACAACAACAAGTGTGGCGCAAGTAGTAAGCTGTCCGGTGGCCGCATCGGTGCTCCATCGAGCGATTGGGTGGCCAATACGCTCCCGCAAAGTTGATGTATCCGTCTTACACCAATGGCCGCGCTCAGCGCTCACGGTGTCATTGGCCAATTAGCAACTGCGATGCCAGTTGCGTCCGAGATGCAAGTTGCTGATTTAGTTGTAGAACGGGTCCGGACGAACAAACAAAGTCGGATGTCTTGGTTTGATCACTACATTCAGTGTCACAGATGCCACAAGCGCCAGGCCCGGCTAGAGTGATAGCAGATACCTTTGTGGTGAGGTTCGCTTGCCAGCTTGCCGGCCGCACGCGGGAACGGCGGTAACAAGACCTACGCAGCTGGGCGAGACACTGAGCCGAGGCGCCCGGCAGTGCGCATCGTTCACGATTTCGCCGAGCCCTGCCGACTGAAGCCTCTCCGACTCATATCCCGGCCGCTCTGGCGCGCCGCCGCCGCGAAGCCCGGCTCGTTCGTAAAGGACGAGTCTCCGAACCGAACATGGCTTGATTCAATTCCACCTGAGGTTCGCTGGCATGGCAATTGCCGTGCCCAACTCTGAAAGGCGCGGCTGCCCAGAGTTTGACAGTGCGACCGTCTGATTGATCGCTACTCCAATTCGACAGGTGACCAGCCTGACCCCTGATCCGGCGGGTGTTGGTTGGATTACCTAGTCGGCCCACTCACGGGCTGCTGCTAGCTTTTGAAATCCTGCGCGCTGGGGCAAAATAAGCTGAACTTCTGCAGGAGCAACCGCTACTTCGTGCTCTTGCGTTGAATGATGCCGATACAAGAGGACACGCTGGGAGGAGACCGTGACATCAGTCCGCAGATGGCCCAAGTCCTGAGATTTATCGGCGTGTTAGCGAGGAAGAACGTGATTGAGCACTTGTCCATGGCTGGTTCAAGTTGGATACGGTATCCGTGATGACGTCGATTGACGAGCGCTTGAATGAGATCAGATCCGTACGGAATGACATTTGGCGTTGTCGCAGAAGGCTTCAAAGCGAGCTAGATGATCTCCAGCGTAAGATGCTCGAAGAGCGTCTGCTTGAGCGGCAGTCTGCCTTTGAACGGCTCGTCTCGGCCACGTTTCCTTTTACATTGAGATTGTGAAGCAAAATTTCGGGACCTGTGCCGCGGGAGCATTCCGCGTTAAATAGCGTCCGCTCACAGAGCGCCTGCGCCTGGGTCAGGAATGTAGCGCTCCGGCGCCGCGGGCCGTCGCGCCTCTCATGGCCGCCGCCGACCTGAAAAGCTCGGCCCATAGCCTTGGTTCACCGACGTGCTGCCCGCTGCGCACCGATAATGAAATCGGCCGGCCCCGTCCAAGGGCACTGCCGGGGGATACCGCTCGCCTGGCTTCTGCGACACCGCAGTCACCTGAGTAACGTTGATCCGGCAGAGCGATCGAAGGAGCTTGAATCGCCCGTAGCGTCAGATTGTACAGAGCAGAGAACGATGTTTCAGTTCAGGTGCAGTCGAATGATAAGACCCGCTCTCGCTTTTGTACTATGTTCCGCTCTCGAGTGGATCGGGCTAGGTATGGGGGCGGTTGCGGAAACAAGGCGGTACGCGTGCACGATCACTGCCGCCGATCGAGAGCCGGCCGGAGTTCGGAATGAGCGGGTTATTCTCACCGTTCAATATGGCTGCCGGATCGCAGGTGGTCTCTTGACCGACGCGGGGATCACAGCAGTGTCGGTCAGCGAGTGGGCTGCTGACAAAAGGACATACTTGGCCTCCATGGAATTTCACCACGCGCTGGAGGGAGTTGCACTTGGGCAACTCTCCGAGGCGACCGACTTCTCTAGCATGGAAGGCGAGCAAGGCATTGGGGTCGCAACTTCCGGCACGACAGTTTTCACATTCGCATCTGGTTCATTGGCCGACCTTTCAGGGAAGACCCTTAAATTCACGACAAAACCCACCGGCCTACGTAGCTTCGAGTTGGAGTTCACAGACTGGCCAGAATCTCTTCTATGGAAGTGACGCGTGTCTTACGCTGAATTCCGCAGGCGCGCGCACAGGAATACTGTCCATACTCTTAAGTACACACATATGTGCTCCCCGGCCAATATATGCCGTCCCCCAAGACGAGCACACCTGCAACAGGTTAAGCCAAAACTCCGAAGGCACTCGAGCGCGGTAGAGCGTTCAAATTGACCTTCACGCGGTCCGATCAGCAGCTCTTTTGGCTGCCGATCCGCATATGGGACGATCTGGCCTCGCATGGCAGCGCCTGCGCGACACGGAAGCTATCAACACGGAATAAACGCAGCTCGATCATGAGCACGAAGAAGAAGTTGCCGGCCAACCGCCTGCCGAACGCCGACGAGTACCAACTCAAGGCAGCCCTCATTGTACAACTGAAGCGGTTGATGGCGGAGCGGGGATCACTCAGACCGAAGCCGCGAAGCTCGTCGGCGTGAAGCAGCCCAACATCTCCAAGCTGCTTCGAGGGCAGTTCACGGAAAGCCGCTGCGCATGCTGGCGGCGTTCGATCAGGACGTCGAAGTAAAGGTAAAGCCACAAAGCGTGGCGAAGGGGGCCGGATCACGTTTATTCGGGCCTAAGAGCTGCCGAAAGGGTGATATCTAACCATACGGCGGCAAAAGCGCTCATGAACTCACCCTGCAGTGCCCGATCGGCAATCGGGGTTCGGCTGACTGAATCCTTCGCCCCCGCTGTTCTCGCCGAGACCCGCCAGCGTTTCCAGGAACAACTGGGCGAAGGACGCGAGGTCGCCCGAGAGACCGAAGCGCTCCAGCAGGAGCGCGAGAAGCTCAAAAGGGAAGATTAACGGGTCGAACGCTAGGTCGTGAACCGACGCGGCGGTTTAGTGCAGCAGCCAACTCGTCCCTACAGAAGCGAAAGGCGCGCGAGGCAGAGCGATCGATTCGGAGGAGATGATCTCCGCTTGCACGACGGGCATCGTCCATCCAGAGGGCAGACATCGTTAGAGCGGGATCCCGGCTGGAGTCTTCGCCAGCCCAAGTACCGAATGCCGTGACATGGCGTCCAATGCGGATTTCGAGGACAATCGGGACTGTCACGGAGAGTCAATTTAGCTGAGCGCGGTCAAGCCAAAGACGACGTTCAGGATGGCCCCAGGCGTAGTGAAGCCGAACCTAGAAGGCGATGATGGTTGGCAGAAGGTACCAAGTGGGATCATTCCAACCAGTCCAACGGACATGCTGATCAAAGCGGAAAGCGCGACGATGGCAGCGATGAGTCCGATCCCGAACTGCCGGTGCTCGGTGATGTTCAAGGTGAGCGATTGGGCGATACTTTCTTCGTCCTCCCTCGAGCTTCAATGCGGCAAGTAACCGATCCTTGGCGGCGTCGATTTTCGAAGTGGAGCCGTTCATACTCCTCGCGAAGCGCGGCATCGACGAACAGGGTCCGTCACGGAAGCCGAAGCTGATCATCTTGAAGAACGCCGGCGCCGACCCCTGGGCTTTCGGGACCGCTCACGCCCGATGGCCGGTTCTAACGTGAACTTCTCCTCCATCTCATTCAGGACGCAAAATGACTGAAACAACCGCGAGAAAGGCGACAGCAGCAATTGATCCGGTCCGGACACGTCCTCCCTGTGGGTCGTCCGCATAGATTCCACCCTGGATTTTTGGTCCCGTAAGCCCAGCACGAAATATAAACCCTCAGAATGGCAACCTGGATAATTTCAGGATTTGCATTCGACAGCGCCGTGATGGGTATGTCCTCGAGCGCAAGTCCCACGAACCCAAGCGCTATTACCGCCGTAACAGTGGTGATGCACCAATTTACAAACGTTGCAATGCGTGAAATCCGCACCTGAGCACTTCGCTCCGAGATCTTGGCCCTTTTTCCCATAAATTACCTGGGCAAGAAAAATACCGTTCAAGTGGACCATCGGCACGCTGTTCTGCAAAAATGCTGGCGGAGCGCGTTAGCAAAACTGGTTTCAATGGCGATTGATACACCACGCAACGGAGGTAAGCGTAAGGAATCGATCCTGTCCTGGAGCGAGAAAGGAGAAATCGACCAGTGGTTCGCATTCGACCTGCCCTATCTCGACTGCCGACACTTGCGAAGCTGCTGGCCTTTCCGTGAATCCGCTCAAACTGTCTGACGCGCCAGAATCCGATCTTCCCCTTTGTCGAACTACGCCGAACGCAAAAACCTGCAGATTGTTTGATGCGGAAGCGCCCCGTGTCGTAGCCGGCAAATTCAAATCCGGGCAAGCCCAAGGTGACCGTTTGCGGATTTTAAGCTACCGCGCTGCTTGGGAATTGATCAGCTTACGTGCTCTCCACGGCGTCAGCTGTTCGCTCCTCCGAGCGCGCCTCTCCACAGTATCAAGTAAAAGAACGCCGGAGCGAGAGACCATGCGGAAATGGAAGAGGACTGCTGCTGGGCAACTGAGTTCTTGTGGAGACATCTGCAGCAGGTGGTGGAGCGCTCGATGCGTTCTTGCTCGGGGTGGGATCGCGAGCACGATGGGCACATCTAACCGCGCTGAAATCCGCTTCGAACGGATGGTGTTTGCGATCGCTGGATCGGCGCGTACGAAGCAAGGCTGCGCATCCGAGTGACGTCGGCGCGGCCAGACTCCCCGCTGGTGGAGAGCGTAACCGATTGTTTTGTTTCAGACAGGGCGTTGCGGCTACGCTTGTTGGTGGCAGACAGGGTCAGGTTTACAACAATCCGCATCCGGCAGCTATCTAGCTCTATAAACGTTGCTTTTTCTATTCAACCGGCGCTGGCACACTCGTTGCAGACCCCTGCACAGGAGGCGGCTGTTAGTCCTTTGCATCCCATGCACAGGGACATGCCCCGTGATCGCACGCGAGTGAATAAAGAAGCCGATATGACCAACCGCTGGAGAGCAGGCATGACTTCACCGAGAAGCGTCTTGGTCATCGATAGACAGCGTCACACATGGCGCTCCTAACCGCTCAGCCGAGATGAGCTACAAGATCGTGAACGACCGCTGCTGCATGAACGTCGCGAAGTTGCGATCGGTAGGACCGCCCACGCAGATTGCACGCTTACCTGAACGCCGGATCGGAAAATCCGTCGGTCTACCGCAAACGCGTCGCTTCTTGTTGAGACCACAATCGAAAAGGAAACCTGTATGAGCCGAGCACCTACCCAAAGCGTTGGAGAGATCAAGGCGCGCAACAAGCAGCTAATCGATGAGGTGTTGACGGTCTACCCCGAGAAGACCGCCAAAAGGCGCGCCAAGCATCTCAGTGTTCACGAGGCGGGGAAGTCGGATTGTGGCGTCAAGTCGAATATCAAGTCCATTCCCGGCGTGATGACCATCCGCGGCTGCGCCTATGCGGGCTCCAAGGGCGTGGTCTGGGGACCCATCAAGGACATGATCCACATCAGCCACGGTCCGGTCGGCTGCGGTCAGTACTCGTGGGGCTCGCGGCGCAACTACTACGTCGGGACGACCGGCATCGACACGTTCGTGACACTGCAGTTCACCTCCGATTTTCAGGAGAAGGACATCGTGTTCGGCGGCGATAAAAAGGTCACGAAACTCATCGATGAGCTCCAGGAGCTATTTCCTCTCAACAGGGGCATCACCATTCAGTCCGAATGTCCGATTGGCTTGATCGGTGACGATATCGAGGCGGTCTCCCGAGAAAAGTCGAAGGAATATGGCGGCAAAACCATCGTGCCTGTGCGGTGCGAGGGCTTCCGTGGCGTGTCGCAATCGCTCGGCCACCACATCGCGAACGACGCCGTTCGGGATTGGATCTTTGACAAGAGCGCCCCAGAGACCAGCCCTAAATTTGAACCTACGCCATATGATGTTGCGATCATCGGCGACTACAACATCGGCGGCGACGCATGGTCGTCACGAATCCTGCTGGAAGAAATGGGCCTACGCGTCATCGCCCAGTGGTCCGGGGATGGATCTCTCGCTGAATTGGAGGCGACGCCGAAGGCAAAGCTCAACATACTGCATTGCTATCGCTCGATGAATTACATCTCACGGCACATGGAGGAAAAATTCGGGATTCCCTGGTGCGAGTACAACTTCTTCGGTCCTTCCAAAATCGCGGAGTCGCTGCGAAAAATTGCAAGCTTCTTCGATGACAAGATCAAGCAAGGCGCCGAACGCGTCATCGCGAAATATCAACCGCTTGTCGATGCTGTGACCGCGAAATACCGGCCGCGGCTTGAAGGCAAGACGGTAATGCTGTTCGTCGGCGGCTTACGTCCTCGCCACGTCATCGGCGCCTATGAGGACCTCGGCATGGATGTTGTCGGCACGGGCTATGAGTTCGGGCATAACGATGACTACCAACGCACCGCCCAGCACTACGTCAAAGATGGCACGCTGATCTACGACGATGTCACCGGCTACGAATTCGAGCGCTTCGTCGAAAAGATCCGGCCAGACCTGGTCGGCTCCGGTATCAAGGAAAAATACGTCTTCCAAAAAATGGGCGTGCCGTTCCGCCAAATGCATTCCTGGGACTACTCGGGTCCTTACCACGGCTATGACGGCTTCGCGATCTTCGCCCGCGACATGGACATGGCGATTAACTCCCCGATCTGGGGGAAGACCACCGCGCCTTGGAAGGACGCTCCGCAGCCGAGCCTCATGGCAGCGGAATAGGAAGGCCGACCCCGGGCCGTTTCTTTCCGCAGAGGAGGGGAAGGGCAGGAGAACGAACGCAAGAACCCAAAGAGTGCCATGATGACACAGAACGCCGAACACATACTCGACCACTCTGAGCTTTTCCGGGGAGACGAATACCAGCAGATGCTGGCCAAGAAGAAGGCGCTATTTGAGAATCCGCATGATCCCGCCGACGTCGATCGCATCAAAGAATGGTCCAAGACATCCGAGTACCGCGAGAAGAACTTCGCCCGCGAGGCGCTAACCGTTAATCCGGCGAAGGCTTGCCAGCCGCTGGGTGCGGTGTTCGCCGCCCTTGGGTTTGAGCGCACACTGCCGTTCGTCCACGGCTCACAGGGCTGCGTCGCGTATTATCGCAGCCATCTGTCACGGCACTTCAAGGAGCCGACCTCGTGCGTCTCCTCGTCCATGACGGAAGACGCGGCCGTGTTCGGCGGGCTTAACAATCTTACCGACGGGCTTGCCAACAGCTATAACATGTACAAGCCGAAGATGATCGCGGTCGCCACGACCTGCATGGCGGAAGTCATCGGCGACGACCTCAATGCCTTCATCAAAACATCAAAGGAAAAAGGTTCAGTCCCAGCGGACTACGACGTACCATTCGCTCACACTCCTGCGTTCGTCGGCAGCCACGTTACTGGCTACGACAACACGCTCAAGGGCATCCTCGAGCATTTCTGGGATGGCAAAGCCGGCACGGCCCCAAAACTCGAGCGCAAAGCGAACAACACGATCAACTTCATCGGTGGCTTCGACGGCTACACTGTCGGAAATGTCCGTGAGATAAAGCGTATCTTCGAGCTGATGGGCATCGGCTACACCATCCTCGCGGATAACAGTGACGTGTTCGATACCCCCACGGACGGCGAGTTCCGCATGTATGATGGGGGCACTACATTAAAGGATGCCGCGAACGCAGTCCACGCCAAGGCAACCATTTCCATGCAGCAATATTGCACGGAGAAGACGTTGTCCTTCATCAAGGCGCACGATCAGGAGGTCGTCGCTTTCAATCACCCGCTGGGCGTCAGCGCCACGGACGATTTCCTGATGACGCTGTCGCGTGTCACCAACAAGGCAATTCCAAATGCACTGGAGCAGGAGCGTGGGCGTCTGGTAGACGCAATGGCTGACTCCAGCGCGCATGTTCACGGCAAGAAGTTCGCGATCTATGGCGATCCAGACCTCTGCTATGGCCTGGCCGCATTCCTGCTGGAGCTCGGCGCTGAGCCGATCCACGTGCTGTCGACGAACGCGAGTAAGGCGTGGGAGCTGAAGATGCAGGCGCTGTTCGCGAGCTCGCCCTTCGGTAAAAACTGCCGCGCCTTCCCAGGCAAGGATCTCTGGCACATGCGATCGCTCCTGTTCACAGAGCCGGTCGATTTCCTGATCGGTAACACCTACGGCAAGTATCTCGAGCGTGACACCGGAACGCCGCTAATCCGCATCGGCTTTCCCATCTTCGATCGCCATCATCACCATCGTTATCCAGTGTGGGGCTATCAGGGGAGCATGAATGTGCTGGTCAAGATTCTCGACAAGATCTTCGATGAGATCGATCGAAAGACCAGCTCGGTTGGCAAGACAGACTACAGCTTCGACATCATACGCTAAGGCGAGCTCCCCGCCTCATCGTCCGCAGAAACAGCGGCGCTGCGGCGGGGATCACAGGTTCTCCGCCGGCCATCCTTGTGGTCTGCGGTGTGTTGACATCCCCGAGAGAGACACCATGACTTCGCTTCCCACGACCATACAGGACGTCTTTAACGAACCGGGCTGCGCCAGGAACGCGAGCAAGTCGAAGGTCGAGCGTAAGAATGGTTGCACCAAGCAGCTCAAGCCGGGCGGCGCCGCCGGCGGATGTGCCTTCGATGGCGCCAAAGTCGCGCTGCAGCCCTTCACCGATGTCGCCCATCTTGTGCATGGTCCAATCGCCTGTGAGGGCAATTCCTGGGACAATCGTGGTTCGGTCTCGTCCGGCTCCGATCTGTGGCGCAGAAGCTTCACCACAGACATGAGCGAGACCGATATCGTCTTTGGCGGCGAGAAGCGGCTGTACAGGGCAGTCAAGGAGATCACAGAGAAATACGACCCGCAGGCCATCTTCGTCTACCAGACATGCGTGCCCGCAATGATCGGTGACGACATCGATATGGTCTGCAAGGCGGCCTCCGCCAAATTCGGCAAGCCGGTCATTCCCATCAATTCACCGGGATTTGTCGGGTCGAAGAACCTTGGTAACAAGCTTGCTGGCGAAGCACTGCTGGAGCACGTCATCGGTACCGGAGAGCCGGATTACACGACATCGTATGATATCAACATCATCGGTGAATACAATCTGTCCGGCGAGCTTTGGCAGATCAAGCCCCTGCTCGATGAGCTCGGAATCCGGATCCTGTCGTGCATCTCGGGGGACGGCAAGTATCGCGAGGTCGCTTATTCGCACCGAGCCAAAGCCGCGATGATGGTTTGCTCAAGGGCAATGATCAACGTCGCACGCAAGATGAGGCAGCGCTACGGCATCCCGTTTTTTGAAGGCTCCTTCTACGGTATTGAGGATACCAGCGATTCACTCCGCCAGATCGCGCGCATGCTGATCGAGAGTGGTGCGCCGGCTGAGCTGATGGAACGCACGCAAGCCCTGATCGCACGCGAAGAGACCAAGGCCTGGGCTGCGATTGAACGTTTCAAGCCGCGCTTTGCCGGCAAGAGGGTTGTTCTCATCACCGGCGGTGTGAAATCCTGGTCGATGGTGGCCGCTTTGCAGGAGGCCGGGCTCGAGATCGTCGGCACGTCCGTGAAGAAATCGACCATTAAGGACAAGGAACGTATCAAGGAATTAATGGGCCAGGACGCCCATATGATCGAGGACATGTCGCCTCGCGAGATCTACAAGATGCTCAAGGACGCAAAAGCCGATATCATGCTCTCGGGCGGCAAGTCGCAATTCGTCGCACTGAAGGCGGCGATGCCTTGGCTCGATATCAACCAGGAGCGCTGCCACGCCTATATGGGCTATGTCGGGATTCTCAAGCTCATGGAGGAGATCGAGAAGGCCCTCTACAATCCGATATGGGATCAGCTCCGCCAAGCCGCGCCATGGGATGATTTCGACCGGAAGCTTCAGGCAAAGACGGCTGCGCAGATGTATGCGCAAGCCGCGGATCCAGTTCGGGACCCGAGCAGGAACGGCGTCAGGACGATAACTTTCTCCAATCAAGCTGAGGCCAGCGAGAGTGAGAGCGCGATTGCGCCGCATGGCCCGAAGCTCGGCGAGCCCAACAAGCCCTGCACCAGTTCCATCGGGCGTTGCATTGCTTGTAAGGACATTCCTTCCGATCTCCAGCCGGCTGCACTGCAGGCGGCGGAGTAGGGGACATGGCGATCGTCACTACCTCGAAGAAAGCCTGTTCGGTCAATCCGCTCAAGATGAGCCAGCCGATCGGCGGCTCATTTGCCTTCATGGGGTTGCGCGGCGCGATGCCGCTTTTGCACGGCCCTCAAGGTTGCGCCTCCTTTGGGCTGACGCTGTTCGTGCGCCATTTCAATGAAGCCGTGCCGATGCAGACGACTGCCGTGAGCGAGGTCGCAACCGTGCTCGGCGGCCACGAGAATCTCGAACAGGCGATCCTCAACATCTACAATCGCGCCGAGCCCGAAATCATTGGCATCAATTCAACTGGGGTCACCGAAACCAACGGCGATGACGTCGAAGCCTTCATCCGGTTGATCCGACAGAAGCACCCGCAGCTCGAAAAGCTCCCCCTTGTCTACGTCTCGACTCCGGATTTCAAGGATGCCTTTCAGGATGGCTGGGGGAAGACGGTGGCGCGGATGATCGAGGTGCTTGTGGCACCGTTCGACGCAGCCAGACCGCGCGATGCGTCCCGCGTTAACGTGCTACCTGGTTGCCACCTCACGCCCGGCGACCTCGACGAGCTTCGCACGATCTTTGAGGATTTCGGTCTCAAGCCCTCCTTCCTGCCGGACCTTGCAGGTTCGCTGGACGGCCACATCCCCGACGAATTCACGCCGACTACGATCGGGGGGATTGGAGTGGACGAAATTGCGACCATGGGGCAGGTGGCCTGGACGATCGCGATCGGCGCGCAAATGCGCGGTGCGGCCGAGACCATGCAGGTGCGGACAGGCGTGCCGTTCCGTCTATTCGAGCGGCTCTGTGGCCTTATCCCAAGCGACGAATTTATGGCGTTCTTGAGCCAGATCACCGGCCGGTCAGTACCCTCGAAGTATCGCCGGCAGCGTGGACAGCTGGCAGACGCCATGCTGGATGCTCATTTCCATATCGGCGGCCGCAAGCTCGCGATCGGCGCCGAGCCGGACTTGTTATTTGATCTCTCCAGCTCACTCGACGAGATGGGGGCGCAGGTCACTGCTGCGGTGACGACGACGAACTCACCGGTGCTGCAGCGGGTCAGGACCGAGGACGTCCTAATCGGCGATCTGGAGGATCTTGAAGAGCTTGCCAGGTCGCGTGACTGCGACCTCTTGATGTCCCATTCACATGGTCGCCAGGCGGCTTCGCGACTCAATGTTCCATTCTTCCGGGTAGGCTTTCCCATGTTCGATCGCCTTGGGGCTGCGCACCTCACAATCGTTGGTTATCGCGGCACGCGCGACCTGATCTTTGATATCGCCAATCTCATCATAAACGACCGAGAGATTAACCATCGGCCGACGCCTGACAGCTGGCGATTCACCAACTCTGGCCTGCAGGTCGATTCGCCTGGGTTGCATTGAGCAGGGAGAGAAAACAACGCGGATGAAAGTTGCATTTGCCACTCAGGACTTGAAGCATGTCGATGCGCACTTCGGCTGGGCCAAGAACATCGCGATCTACGAGGTCGGCCCGGAGGGGCATCGGTTTATTGAGGCGATCCAGTTCGGTGGTGACCTCACGGAAGACGGCAATGAGGATAAGCTAGCGCCCAAGATGGAGGCGATCAGGGACTGCGCAATCCTCTATGTTGCGGCGATCGGCGGCTCGGGTGCTGCACGAGTCGTCGCGAGCAAGATCCATCCGATGAAGGTGCTGCAACCAGAGCCCATCGACGAACTTTGCGTCAAACTCGAAACCGTGCTGAAGGGCTCGCCGCCGCCCTGGCTGCGGAAGCTGCTCGCCAAAGACCCGGAACGTACAGTGGATTTCGAAACCTGAAGGAACGAGGATGGGAGATACGTCCGAAGTCACTCCAGCCGCCGCGGCGGCGGAGCGGCCATTTCTGAAAGAGCTCGTCAAGATCTGGCGCGCCCAGGACTCCCACGGTGCCTGGGAGGGCAAGAAGGATCTCGATTTGCTCGAACCCTACGTCCTCGACAAGCACAAGCGCCGTGCGCTGCCTATTGTCGGCAATCCGGACCCCAAGACGACATGGCGGCTGGAGCTGTTCTTTAACGCGGTTGCGCTCTCGATCGAGAAGGCGACCGGAGTGATGATCTCGCCAATGCTGAAGATGCACAACGAAGGGTTCGGTCGGATCGTGTTGATCGGCGGTCGGCTCGTTGTTGTGAGCAAGCAGCTGCGCGACGTGCATCGCTTTGGTTTCGACCATTTCTCTGATCTCGCTGATCAAGGCGACAAATTCGTCAACAGTGGCGTTGAGATGATCCGTAAGTTCCCGGAAGTGGCGAATTATTGAGGCAAGCATGAACGATGTTGAGGCGCTGAAAGCGGAAATAAAGAAGCTGTCGGCGAAGGCGACCCAAGCCAAGATGGACCTCCACGACCTCTCCGAGGAGCTGCCGGTCAACTGGTGCTCGATCCTGAGTGTGGCGCAGAAGGCCCACGCTGCCTTCAGCGAGCTAGAAAGCAAGCGGCAAAATCTCCAAGCGCTAGACAAAGCATAGCGGATCTCAAGCCATGTCATTTAGGACCCGCGACGGCCGCAGTTGGGAACCGGATTACCTGGTTTCTATCGATCTCAAGAAGTGCATCGGCTGCGGCCGCTGCTATAAGGTTTGCGGCCGCGAGGTCATGACGCTGAAGGGGCTAAGCGAGGGTGGCCAAATCATCGATCTCGATGAGGAGGACGATGAGCTCGAAAAAAAGGTCATGGTGTTGAATGACGAAGGCGCTTGCATCGGCTGCAGCGCCTGCGCGCGGGTGTGTCCAACAAACTGTCAGACGCACGCGCCACGGGCTTGAAGCGACTTTCGCCGCTATGAATAGGACTGCCTTGTCAGAAACGAAGGCAAGTCGGGAGATCCGGTATCGAGCCGACGACATCTACGGTGCGATGTTCAATATCGAAGCCCAGTCGGAGATTCATTTGCTATTCGCCAACGTGCGACATCCAACCTGCGCTGTTGGAGCCAACCCAGCTTTCCTGAGCTGACCGTGCCCGAACATGGACTGTTGGCTGTCCTTGGGAGGGATCGGTCAAATGACACGACCGCGCCGTCTCGTGCTCGCGGACTCCAGTAACCACGGCGCAAGGAGTTGATGGGCTAGATGACTTTGGTTGCGACATTCTGCATAGTTTCACGTCGTTCTCACTGTATTGAGTACGCTGGTCAACTCTGCTCCACCATCCCCCGAGCCAGGTTGGAGCAGCCAGTACGCGGCCACCCTATTTGAGATTGTCCGGAACCGCACGTCCAAGGCAACCCGCATAACACGGGAGCGCTGGGTCGAACTGATCGATGCAACGCTTACGTGCCAAATAATGGGCAGGTCACCGCCCATCAGTGCGGCAGAAATGCTCGTGAGTAGCCTGTCTACCACCATATAAGAAGAGCAGTTGAGGCCGCCGAAGGCCGGCCCAGTATTGAGGATAGTTCCGAAACATCCCTGCCGATCGTAAAGCGTTCCGCACGCGGAAGGTGCGTGTTGTCGTTCACTTATGCAGCGTCGAGGTTCGATCTGGCAGTCTTCTACCGGTTGCGCCGCCGCCGACGTGGATCCCATGCTTTATTGGGCTAGCATAATGAACAGAACTTGTTGTTCTTAAAAGAAGGAGGTGGCCGGTTCAGAAAATGCTGAAGGGGAGTTAAGAATGTCCGATCTCGAATGCTTCAAGCCACCGATCCGTGACTCCTCAACATCAATTCTTGCGAAGCATACCGCACAAGTAGCGGTCATGTTCACGACGACCGAACGCGACCAAGACCACCACGGCCTTTGGGGCCCGGGGACGCATGCGCGCCTACTCGTCCACTGAACGCACCAGCTCTACCGAAGCCACGCTGCCACTGGTCCTGCACCTTTTTGTTGTCTGCACAGCATGGTCCGGAAGAGTGGAATCCGGGTTTCCAACCAGATCATGCTCAAACCGAAATGGAGGAAAATGTGAGTAACGACCCGTGCTCGCGATTGTCGGCGGTCACAGGCGCGGGGGGCGCCGAATTCACGCCTCCACGGACAAACGCGGCTTTCGCCCCGGCGGGCTGAAGCGCTGGCCAGCTCCCGCTCGGCCGGCAAGACGATGTCGTTCTGGAGTAAGGGCGTCGTGATCGAGGAGCTGACGACATCGCCCTGTTCTCGGATGGCAACGGCATCTCCAGAACGGACGCGCCGATCGCGGTCAGGGCAGGCGCTGTCGTGATCGACAACTCCTCCGCTTTCCGAATGGATCCGAACCTGCCACTGGTGATCCTCGAGATCAATGCGGCCCGCGTCCGCGACCGCAAGGGCATCATCGCCAACCCGAAGTGCGCCGCGATCACCGCGCTGGTGCTGCTTTGGCCAATCCACCAGAAGAACCGCACCAAGCGCGTGATAAGCGCAACTTACCGGGCCGCCAGCGGGGCCGGCGCCGCTGCGATGGAAGAGGTTCCTGAAATTCACGCGTGTCAATCTCAATAGCCAACTTTCAAGATCTTCGAGGACGGGACAATCGTGACTGGTGTGACCTGCATCCGCGTACCCGTGCTGCGCGCCCATCAACTTCGAATGCGAGAAGCCGATCACCCAGCAGCATGTGCGCCCGATCATGGCGCAAGCGCCCGGCGTGAAGGTCGTCCGACCGCACCAAAACGAGATCCGATACCAATCGCCGCCGCTGGCCAGGGTGATGTTCTGGTCGGCCGCATCCACAAGGACCTCAGCGATCCCTCAGGGCATCCGATCTCGATATTCGTTGCGGCGGATCAACTGCTCAAAGGCGCGGCGCTGAACGCCATGCAGATCGCAGGGCTGTTGCTGGGCCTGTCATCAGGCGCACGCCGAGACGATAGGTCTAGGCCTGGGTGGCCGAAGCCGAGGCTGACGGGAAATCCACCCGCCTGCTCGACCTCGCGGGTGCTGCTGATTACCGCGACGGGTACTCGGGCACTCCTACACAGTTGGCAGCACCTCCACCCCTTTGGCGACCACTCCGTCCTCCACACTCCCAGCGGCGGATTCTGTCGGGCGATTTCGCACGTACGCTACCGCGCTTCCGGGTCGGCGCGAGTTCTGCATCCACGTATGGTCGCTGCAGTCGCGGATGCCGCCGGCTTCCGCAGCACAGACATCGCGCAGCCCCGGAATGTCCGGATCACCGGCGGCCCCTCCGTGAACATCAGCATAGTGATCGCTCCTCGCGCGACATCTCAGCGCCGCTCAGGCCGGCAAAGGCCTGGAGCGCAACGCCAAAGCCAATCCACAAACCGTCGATCGGCCTTTGAAGTGTGACCGCGACCATGAACCGGTCAAACTGAGAATGTCCTAATCACGATAGACCCGCTCAGTCGGACCGTCGCGGTGAGCCGGCCTCAGCGTGATGACGACAGTGCTCTTGGCCAACACACGACCAGCAGAGTGGGCATGTCATCTTCCCGAAAAGCTGGGCCGGAAGTGCATCGTCAAGGTTTGAAAGAGCCCGCCGCAGGCGACGCGTTTGCAGTGAATCACTTTGCGGCGGACTGTCGAGCTGGCGAGAAAGGGGTCTAAGGCGATGCCTCAGACTGGGCGATTTTCGCTTCTGTTCTTCACCGGCTCCATTTTGGCTAGGCCGTCCTCGTATGAGATCTCCGTGTATGATCCATCGATTTCCTTGGCAGCATCGAGCAAGTAATCGAGCCTCGCGGCGGTACCGAGCTTCTTGAGGTCGTTCTTGTCGATGCCGGCGAGGTCCATCATCTCCTTCCATACGGTTGATTCATTGCAAGGCAGAATGCGGAAGGTGATGTCGCCTATTTTAGTGCGGTACTTCGCAAGCAGATCAATGTTGTTGCAGAAGATGAAATAGCTGCCGTTGGGGCTCAGCCTGCCATCCAGCACCTTCGCGGCCTCGGGTAGATAAGCGAAAGAATGCAGATATCCGGCAAGGACTGGGATGGCTGGTTCGCCTTCTTGTGCGATTGCAAGAACTTGTTCGATGGAATAATCCGGTGGTCGTTTTTCGTCGGCGAACTGGGCTTGGAACTTCAGCGCGATGTCGCCTCGAAATCCAAATCGCCCCGACTTCGTTGTTTCACTCTTAAGCACCGCATTCAGCAATCGCCCCTCCTTGTCCAGCGGGCCAAGAGCGGTGTTGTCGATCGAGGTCATGGAAGCCTCCTCATCAATTTGTGGTGTGCACGGGTCGCCCAATGCGACGTGCCCCTACCTTCCTGCAAGTTGTTTGCCGTCCGCGATGTCTGCAGCGACGTAGAGCGTAAACGGCGGCTTGGCGCGATTTGCGTGGATACCTGCTGCCACCATCACGAGGCCTCGCACGCATGACATCCTGCTGCCGGAAAACCGCCTGTCGCGAACCCGACAGGTCGCAAATCGAGTGGTGGGCCTCTGCAACAGAAGCTGGTTTCACCTGCATCTCGACTGGCATGGGATTTGCCATTTGTGCTTTGCGAGAGAACTGAGAACGAGCCAGAGATGATCAACCTAACGGATAGCGCTATCAACGCACTGAAGGCCGCAATCTCCTCGACTGCGCAGCCGGCAAGCGGTTTACGGATCATGATCGAAGGCGGCGGCTGCCAGGGATTCACATATAAAATGGGTCTTGCTCATGAGCCAAGCTCCGATGAGACCGTGTTCGAGCAAGGCGGGATTAAAGTCTTTGTCGACAACGCGAGCCGGGCGCATCTCAACGGCACCACGATCGATTTCGTGGTGTCGCTCGAAGGATCAGGATTCCGCTTCGATAACCCAAATGCCAAATCGAGCTGTTCATGCGGCAAATCGTTCAGCTGAGTCGCCTTGGTACGCTTGGCAATGGAATGAGCATCGAACATGGGCGTGAAGGCTGAACGGACGAAGCCGTCTTCGACTATCGAGCCTTTCGATCGCGAGCGGATTGTCCGCGCCGTGCTCGATGAGAGTCGGGGACATTGTGAGCTCGTCGCAATAGACGGCAACAAGATCATGGTCGGGCTCGCTGGCGCTTGCATGGTATGCAAGCTTCCGGGCACGACGCTCGCGGCCATTCAGGCGGGCCTGAGCGAGCGGCTCGGACAGTGTGTCCGCCTGATCCCGCTGCCCGGAGCTGCCAAAGTGAGGGCTTAAATGCAGAGCGAACTCTCCGTGCAGCCGATTTACCTAGACAATAACGCCACGACCCCTGCACATCCCTTGGTGGTCGCCGCAATGCTTCCATTCTTCTCTGGGCAATTCGGCAATGCGTCGTCCGGGCATGCATTCGGCATTGAGGTTGCACCCGCATTGACGCAGGCGCGCCGAAATGTGCAGGCTCTTATTGGCGCGGCATTCGATCACGAGATCGTTTTCACCTCCGGCGCGACGGAATCTGACAACACTGCAATCCTGTCCGCGCTCGCCGTGCAGGAAGGACGCGACGAGATCGTCACAACCGCCGTTGAGCATTCGGCCGTGCTGTCTCTTGCCGAGGAGCTAGGCCGACGAGGAATCAAGATCCATGTCATTCCGGTCGATGCAAGCGGTCGATTGGACATCGAGAGTTATGGCAATGCCTTGTCGGAGCGTACGTCAGTCGCCTCGATCATGTGGGCCAATAATGAGACCGGTACGATTTTTCCGGTGAAGTCCCTCGCCAAGATGGCGCGCTCAGTCGGCGCGCTCTTTCACACCGATGCAGTCCAGGCCGTCGGGCGGATTCCCATTGACCTGAAGACGACGGACATCGATATGCTGTCGCTCTCCGGCCACAAGCTCCATGGTCCGAAGGGCGTCGGCGCGCTGTATGTGCGCAAGGACATTAAGTTCCGGCCGCTGATCTTCGGCGGCGTGCAAGAGCGGCGTCGCCGCGCTGGCACCGAAAACGTCCCAGGCATTGTTGGCCTCGGCAAGGCGGCGGAACTCGCGGCGGCACACCTCATACAAGATCAGATCCAGATTTGCGCCTTTCGCGACCGGCTGGAGCGCGGCATTCTCGCGCTCGGCGGTTGCATCGTGCTTGGTGATATCAAAAACCGCCTGCCAAATACCTCTAACATTGCCTTCGAGCGTCTCGAAGCGGAGGCCATCGTCCACCACCTGAATCGTGACGGAATTGCCACCTCACTCGGTTCAGCCTGCGCGTGCGGCTCGATGGAGCCGTCCCATGTCCTGCGCGCGATGAGAGTAGCGCCGGCGTTTTTGCGCGGTGCGGTTCGCTTCTCGCTCTCGCGAGAGACGGCGCTGGATGAGATCGATCGTGTGCTGCAAGTCCTGGCGCACATTACTTCCGAACAGAGAGCCCTGTTGCGTGCGTGTCAGGAGCGTGCGGGCGAGAGTTCGCAACCTGCAGAGCCCCTATGAAGGTCATGATTCGTCGTTCGCCTGAGACAGGCCTTTCGATTTATGTACCCAAGAAAGATCTTGAGGAGCCGATCGTCGGCTGGGAGCACGAGACGCTGTGGGGTGGTTGGATTAAAATCGCAAACGGCTGGGTGCTCGACCTACCGCCGATGGCGAGCGACACCACCCTACCAATCACCATAAACGCCAAGAAGCGCGGCGGCGAAGCAACCGAAAAATGAAACTCCGTGTCTATGGACGTCGTCAAACTGGGATGTCCAGGGAAGTCTTGGCGGGCGCGGTGAGCGCGTACCGGTCAACGCGACAGCCCATGCAGCCTTGTTCGGAACCAAGATCGTGCTGCCGCGCGCTGCCAAAGGCAGTATCTTGGCCGGGGCGCAGCATCGAGGCATCCGGCCAGCGGGATGGCATTGGTGGGGAGGCCTTCGCGACCTCCCCTTTTCGGCGGCCGCCAGGCCGCTCGTTGCATTCCGCGCGTCTTAACAGCGTCAGGCCAATGGCTGGACTCCATAAGGTTCAGCTTTGAATGGTTGAGTCGCGCGCCGGCCCAGATCGCAGGCTCAGAAGTATCAACCTTCGTGATGATCCCTGACCCTGGCGAGCGGGCGTTTCTCTTCACCTGGTTGACAATGCCCTTCCGGAGCATCACGCAGGGGTCCGCGTGATCTTCCATGGCATAGGTCAGTCACAAGACTGCTTTCTCTGCTTCTAGGCTCGCCTTATCAACCTGTCCTTCAAAGCGCCCCGGACGTCTTTTGCGGATTGTGCTTTGCCTAGGCGTCACGTTCTGACGGAAGATCAACTTTCAAACGACGCCACCCGCCTGCCGTTTGCCGAAGCCATAGCTGAAGCTGCCTGCCGGGCCTCAAAACAATGGTGTCAGCGCTGTTGTGATCGCAACCCTTGTCAGCTTTCCAACATGAATTGATAAAGCTAACAATCGACCAGGGCTTAGCTAAGTACTTGAAAGCGAAGTTTTAAATTCATCCTGCAGGAATGGCACGCCAGTTGCTCTTGGCTTTCCAGAAAGACTCTGGGGATGCTTGCCGAAAGGGTTCGGCTTGCGAAGAGAATTGGAACAATGAGTACTTCAGCGCAACACCAGGTATCCTGCGGCGGCGAGATCAGCGAGACCATGCAAGTCATGGCGACGCACAAGGGCTGCGGTACGATCGGTGGCAGCGGTAAGTCAAGCTGCGGATCTCAGGCTGGCATCGCCAATCTGCCAATTGAGATCTGGGAAAAGGTGAAGAACCATCCGTGTTACAGCGAGGAGGCGCACCACCATTATGCCCGCATGCATGTCGCCGTCGCACCCGCCTGCAATATCCAATGCAATTACTGCAATCGTAAGTACGATTGCGCCAACGAATCCCGTCCTGGCATTGTCAGCGAAAAGTTGACGCCGATGCAGGCCGCCAAGAAGGTGCTGGCGGTCGCTTCCGCGATCCCTCAGATGAGCGTGGTCGGTGTTGCCGGTCCTGGCGATCCGCTCGCGAACCCGGACAAGACATTCAGGACATTCGAGCTCGTCAATAGGCTCGCGCCAGATCTCAAGCTGTGCCTCTCGACGAACGGCCTTGCGCTACCCGATCATGTCGACACAATCGCGAGACTCAAGGTCGACCACGTGACGATCACGATCAACATGATCGATCCCGAAATTGGTGCAAAGATCCATCCGTGGATCTTTTACGGCCATAAGCGCTGCACCGGCATTGAAGCCGCAAGAATACTCAGCAATCGACAGCTCCAAGGGCTGGAGATGCTCACCGCGCGCGGCGTCCTGTGCAAGGTCAACTCGGTGATGATCCCCGGGATTAACGATCAGCATCTGGTCGAGGTTAACAAGGCCGTGAAGTCGCGCGGCGCCTTCCTGCATAACGTGATGCCGCTGATATCGTCGCCGGAGCATGGGACCGTCTTCGGCCTCAGGGGGCAACGCGGCCCGACTGCACAGGAAGTGACAGCATTGCAGGATAGCTGCGAAAGCGAGATGAACATGATGCGTCACTGTCGCCAGTGCCGGGCCGACGCCGTCGGACTGCTCGGGGAGGACCGTGGCGCGGAGTTCACAATGGAAAAAATCATGGTGATGGACATCAAATACGACGAGCAGGCCCGGAAGGAGTATCAGGCTAAGGTCGAGAAGGCGCGCACCGCGAAGCTTGCGGCCAAGCAGGACGCGCTTGCGCGGCTCGCCAGCGCGTCCAGCGAAATCAAGGTGTTGGTGGCGGTTGCAACCAAGGGCTCGGGATTGATCAACCAGCACTTCGGCCATGCCAAGGAGTTCCAGATTTACGAGCTCTCGACTTCAGGCGCAAAATACGTTGGTCATCGAGCAATCCATTCCTATTGCCAAGGTGGTCATGGCGAGGACAGCAAGCTCGAAATGGCCATCGGCGCCATCAAGGATTGCCACGCCATATTCGTGTCAAAGATCGGCGGCTGCCCGAAGGCCGAATTGATCAAGGCCGGCATAGAGCCGGTCGATCGGTACGCCTGCGAGTTCATCGATGGCTCGGTCACCGCCTGGTTCAAACTCTATCTCGATAAAGTCAATGAGGGGAAGATCCATCACGTTGAAAGGGTCGATGCAGCGGCCCGCTCCAACGCGCTGACTTCCGCCGCCTGAGGATGGGTTCAAGTAATGCCGTTCAAGATCATCGCGTCGCAATGCACGGGCTGTTCGGCGTGCGAAACGCAATGCCCGAACCTCGCTATTTCCGAGCGAGCCGGCGTTTTCCTGATTGATCCTGAGAAATGCACCGAGTGCGCCGGCTACTTTGACGAGCCACAATGCGTGGCGGTTTGCCCCGTTGACAATACATGCGTGCTCGACGCGGCGCTGCCGCGTCACCAGGAGCCTGCTTGAGGGCCACGATGGATGTCATGACGACACTAGCGGTTCAGAAACTCGGGCGGTTGATGCTCCGCATTGACAGGCGGCGGCCGCGGCTGTGCGAGACGTTGTATCGAACTGTGGAACGGGGACGACAGCATGAGCAACATCGCCCGCGATAGTGAGATCGTCGAGCTGACGGACGCCCCCTTGTTTGACTATGGCGACAAGGTGCGGGCCAACCGCACCATCCGCAACGACGGCACTTATGTGGGCAAGGAGATTGGTGAGGTTCTGGTCAAGAAAGGTGAGCTTGGCTATGTCGTCTCGATCGGCACGTTCCTACAACAATTTTATATCTATGGGGTCGAATTCCTCGGCTCCGGCTATCGCGTCGGCATGAAAGGCAAGGAGCTCGACCTAGTCAGGCGAAGCCGCGAAGGCGAGGAGCCTTCCTTGCCAGGAGCGGCATCCCGATGATCGAACCAAGACTGCCAAGATACCAGTCAGGCCAACGTGTCAAGGCGGCGATAGATCTGCTCAATGACGGTTCCTTTCCGGACGCGTCGCCGGAAGAGTGTCTAGTCAGCGTCGGGCACGTTGGTGAGATCGTCCAGATCGGTCGCCATACGGACGCGAACCTATTCATTTATATGGTCGACTTCGGCAAGCAGTTGGTGGTTGGCTGCATCGAGGCAGAAATTTCTGCAGTCTAGGAGGTTGCGCAATGAACGCGGCAATCATCAGAAGACATCATTCCGGCTTGCCTGCACATCCCAACGAGCTCGACCGATGGCGAATCGTGCGCGCACTCACGAAGCGCGAGCGCTACCGATATGTCTCGCCAGAGGTGACTGCGGTTCCTGGCGGCTATCTGGTCGAGAGCCCGTGTTGCTCAGGCAATATCAATGCGGAGGGCGGCCTGGTCGAGATCGCGCTGCTGCGCCACGACAGGACTGGGGCGGCATGGCAGCTGTTCCGCAAAGATCACGGTAAGGGCGTCTGGGAGTGGCATTCGACCCATCAACGGCTTGGCTTGGCGACAACGGTTCTGAATGCCGATCCTGAACGTTTATTCTGGCGATGAGGATTTGTGGATGGTGTGCCAAGGTGAATTGACCATGATTGAGCAGACGCTCGCCGCTATTGACACAGGCTCTCAGCCCTGCCTGACGCTCCGGCAGAAATTTCCACATCTTGCCTGGATTTGTTGCGACGCCTCCGACATGACGCACACTCCGTTCCGCCGGTTTGGCCAGTTCGACCTGCATTCACTCCACCGCGGAGATCAATGTGCGCAGATCACGAATGATCCGCGGCGCGCCAGCGGCATTGTGCTGGCCAAGCGCTCTGCCATGTCATGATCAAGCAATCGCTGCCGGTGCCAGGCTCACAGGGCGCTAGGCCCGCGGGTTTTTTGCCATGCCGTCGTGCCCGGCCTGGCGAAATATCACGATCAGGTCGCTCGCTCGTTCATCGGGTCCATGACACGGGGCAGGCGATGGTCTCGCATCTTGTTCGCTGAGGATGGAATTTCCTGGCTATCTCTACGTGGCCCCTTCGATCAAGAACACTGCGGCGGTCAAATGAGGAAGAGCAAGCCGTGCTCGGTCAGCTGACGAAGAAAACCTCATCCGTCGCAGGATGTCCGCAGAACCGAGCAGGTATGAGAGGACGTTTATTCTTCGCGCGGTAACGCCGTACACTCGTGAAGGCCGGTTCATCATGCGCGGGAGCACAACGATCGTCCTGGCCGATCCAGCGAGCGCTTTCGAGTTGTTGTTTGAAGGACCGAATCGAGCATCCCTGTCTCGATAGCTTGCTTCCATGTTGAACCGCCTGGCGCGCGTCGGGAATCGGGTTGGTCACGCGGATAAAGATACAGAAGGACAGAGAACAAATTCGCGTGTAGTTCATGTTCTTATCTGGAAGATAAAAGCCCGCTTGAATAGTTGCCGATGGTCATTGATATGGTAATGGGAAGCGGTTGCGTCGTTTTTCAAAAACAAGGCGCTGCAGATAAATGTGCAACGCGAAATCGGAGAACATGACGTGGCAAAAAGCACCAAGCGCAAAGAATATAGTAAGGACGAGGTCAAGCTGCTCAAGGCGCACTCAAGGGCCCGCACCCCGGTAGTTAGGGTTTCAAAGCTTATGAAGCGATCCGAAGGCTCCCTAAGGCAGAAAGCGTCCACCTTGGGGATTGGCTTGGGTCACCAGCGCTGAGATGGGATCAAGCTTCGGAAATCGACCGGTGTGATGATCGAGATCGTCAGGCGGCGTGCGATTACTGGCCAGTTGGTCGTCTCAGGCTCGGCGCCGACGGTTAGGTCGCGCGGCGAACGAGCTGACCGGCTTCTCCGTCGATCCGGTTACTTGACCTAAACCCGACCGATTGTCGTGTTCAATCAGCGACTCAACCGAATCGCTCGTCGCAACGTGCTGCTTAGGCGCTGAATATAGATTTGCCGGGCCCGGAAAATACGTTGTGCGAGCGCGTCGATCGACGGCAGGCACACGTCGTTCGCGGCTAAGCCATCTGCCGCTGCGTCCATCCTTCTCAAGGCGCGGCGACTGAAACCTAGAATGCCCCAAGCGGGAGAGATTGGTACCCTGTTTCCGACCCCGTGGGCGCTGGATCGCCCCCTTGAAGTTGCATGCCGGTAAGCCGCAGACAAAAGAGAACCGCGGTCCGGCCTACGACGAAGTATAAGGAACTCCGGCGGGAGATGTGCGTCCGGCAGGCGCAGAAGCGTACAAGCGTTTGTATGTTCATGGGCAGCCGCGCTGGCATCCGCTTGTGTTCGGGATGATGTGAGGTGAGCGAAGCGGCCGTGAACGCTGTTCATCGTCGTGATCGAGACCGTGGATATCGCCGCCGCGACTGCCGCGCGAATATCGCGGCGGCGGCGTCAGAGTTCATGACCGGTAAAGAGACCTGAATTGCGGGTCGCACGCGCTAGCAGTGTTTGCGGCAGCATCGTCTCACCTGACATCATCGAAGAACGATTGCGTCTGACGTCCCGCGGCCGGAACGCTCGTCCAACTGCACGATCGATATGTTGCCTCAGGCAATTTTAAGCGTGTCGCCGCCGATTTCGCGGTTGCAAGGGCAGAGCTCATCAGTCTGTATCGCATCCAGAACGCGTAACGTGTCGGTGGGGCTGCGGCCGACATTGAGGCTAGTCGCATAGACATGCTGGATCGTGTTCTCAGGATCGACGATGAAGGTATAGCGATGTGCGATGCCATCACGCGAGCGCACTCCAAGGCCATCGACCAGTGCGCCCTTGGTGTCGGCAAACTGCCAGATGGATAGACGGTGCAGGTCCTTATGGTCACGCCGCCAGGCGAGCTTGCAAAACTCGTTATCGGTCGACCCACCAAGCACGATTGCGTCGCGACCGGCGAAATCCTTCGTCAGGCGGGCAAACTCGGCGATTTCGGTCGGGCAGACGAATGTGAAATCCTTCGGGTAAAAGAAGATGACTTTCCATTTGCCGGGGAAACTTCTCTCAGTCAGCGTCTCGAAAGCGCTTTGCCCATTCTCCTCCTGCAGGTGAAAGCCGGGCTTCACGCCTATGATGTCGAACGGCGGCAACTTACTTCCAATTCCAAGCATATTGTCCTCACAACATCGGGTCACACGGAACATCGTTCCACGACTGAGCAAGCAATATGCCACCCGATCTGGCGGCAAGTGCCCGCCATGCCCGTCGTGGAACATTCGCCTTTGATGGTGGCGATGTCCTCGAGCCCGATCTGCAACATGTCGTCTCCTCAATTGTCTCGGGCGTAAGGCGCGGGATTTCCCGTTTGTGCTCCTTGGCCGGCGCTCGCAGTGGAATCCGAGCGCCGAGGCTTTGTCGGGTTTCTGTCAGAGCCCTTGCGGCTGTCCGGTCCGCCACAGCATGCCGGCGTCCGAGGCCACGCTGTTAGTCGAGGGTGATCAGAGGCTTAATGCAGGTGCGAAGGAAATGGCACGCCAGTTGCTAACTGGATGGAGCAACAACGAGCGAGGGCTGAGGGCACGCCGACGCTGATGGCGAGCGATGGCCTCCTTCCCGAAACTCGTGTGCCCATGGTTTCTACGAGAGAAACAGGCTCGCGCATTCGGCGCGAAAAAATTAGCAATCGGTTGATGGAGAGCAACATGTCTTCGCTGAGACAAATCGCGTTTTATGGCAAGGGTGGCATCGGCAAATCGACGACGTCGCAAAATACGCTGGCGGCCCTTGCTGAGCTGGGCCAAAGGATTCTGATCGTCGGCTGCGATCCCAAAGCGGACTCGACTCGCCTCATCCTGCACGCCAAAGCGCAAGACACCATTCTGAGCCTGGCGGCGAATGCCGGCAGCGTCGAGGACCTCGAAATCGAGGACGTCATCAAGCTCGGCTACAGGGACATTCGATGCGTCGAGTCCGGTGGTCCGGAGCCGGGGGTCGGCTGCGCCGGACGGGGCGTGATAACGTCCATCAACTTTCTGGAAGAGAATGGCGCTTATGAGGACATCGACTACGTCTCTTACGACGTGCTCGGCGACGTCGTCTGCGGCGGCTTCGCGATGCCTATCCGTGAGAATAAGGCACAGGAAATCTACATCGTGATGTCCGGCGAGATGATGGCGATGTATGCCGCCAACAACATCTCCAAGGGTATTCTGAAGTATGCGAATTCCGGCGGCGTGCGTCTCGGCGGGCTGATCTGCAACGAGCGGCAGACCGACAAGGAGCTGGAGCTTGCCGATGCTCTTGCCAAGAAGCTCGGTAGCCGGCTGATCTACTTCGTGCCGCGCGACAATGTCGTGCAGCACGCGGAGCTGCGCCGAATGACGGTGCTGGAATACGCGCCGGACTCGAAGCAGGCGGATCACTATCGCAATCTCGCGACCAAGATCCACAATAATGCCGGACAAGGCGCTATCCCGACGCCAATCAGCATGGACGAGCTCGAAGATATGCTCATGGAGCACGGCATCATCAAGCCCGTCGACGAGAGCCAGGTCGGCAAGACCGCTGCCGAGCTCGCCGCTATTTCGGCATAGTTCATGTTGTCGGCCTTCTCGATCCGGGAAGGCCGACATCGTCCACTCAGAAGCTGTGCGAAAGTTATGATCGGCACACAAGGAAAAACAGCCGACACGATCTCATCTCGCGTATCGGTAGCTCACGCCGCCGAGCAGCGCGACGCGAGTGAGCTCTACCAGCTTCTGACCGGGCGCCATCCGGCAGAAGTCGACATCAGCGACAATGATGACTTCGATCACCATGTGCTCGCTTGCATTCTGGCCACATCAGCCATGGATGGCGGCCAACTTCCCGAGCGGGCTGGCTTGACCAACCAGGAGCTCAATGCGCTGTTGGTGCAATACTTCCCATCCACCCCGGTCAGGAGCTGTACCTGGCGCGATCAGTCCGCCTTACCGGCGCCTGACGAGACAGTTATGGTACGCGACCTCCTGCTTGCGCAACGTTCCACTCATGGCGAGGTTGGCGGCTGGCTCGCGACGATGATCGCGCGGCGCGCCATGGAGCCTAATCACTTGTGGGAAGATCTCGGTCTGCGGAAGCGGGATGAATTGTCCCGTGTCCTCATGCGCCATTTCAGGCCGCTGGCGGCTCGCAATACGAAGAACATGCGCTGGAAGCGCTTCTTCTATCGCATGCTATGCGAAGATGACGGCCTGGTGATGTGTACCACGCCGGTCTGCACGGAATGCAATGATTTTGATCTTTGCTTCGGCGAAGAGAGCGGGGAGAGCCGGATGGCCGGACGTCGGCGGGATCATCTGCGCCGCCTTGATGACACCGTCCAAGCCGTCCCAAGCTTGAAAGGCTGAGTTCATTATTGATACCCCTCTTTGGCGCCATTGCGGGTATATCCTACGAGCTTTCGGCCACCTGTCGCATGGGGTGAAAACAGACCGGGGCAAACGATTGCGCGTACCCGACCCACGGGCCGAGGCGGCGTCTGATGATCGCGGGTTGATATCTGGCGGAGCCGACAACGCGCCGCTGAAGGAAGTTGCCGTCGCACTCAGACAGCTCTGTTGCGTTGATACCGGCGTGCTGCTATCCGAACTGGGAAAAAGTCGCGGTCGTCGTTGCAGCCGCTGCGTCCCGTACCGTCCCGCTCAACAAGGCGATGGTCGACGAGCATGTCTTTACCAATGAATCCGGCATCCACGTCCACGGGCTGTTAAAGGACCTGGCGCAGCTACGAAGGGCTAGACCCGGGGCTGCTCGAGCGCTCCCCCCGGATTATGATCGGCAAGCATTCAGGGTTCGCCGCGATTACCTTGCTGCTATCGTGCAACTTTCTTTCGGCGCCGAGCAAAGCGAAACCATCCCCGCGCCCGTCCGCAAGCATGCCATCGAGCACCAAGGTCTGGTTGCGCAGGAAACGGTGGTGGCGATTTGGCGCGACATTCACGAGAGCTCGCTCGTCAACAGCGAATCAGCCACGCGCGTCGCGCGATCGGTTGAAACATTCCAGCCTGGTCGTTTCTGGGCGCGGATCGAGATGGAGGTTGAGAATGACGACGGATGGGATCCTTGCGCGATTGAACAAGGCCTCGGCGGCAGAGGATTTTTTTGCACTGCTCGGCGTCGAGTACGATGCGAAAATCGTCGATGTGGCGCGGCTTCACATCCTGCGTCGCATGGGCCAATATCTCGCAGGCGAGGAGTTGACTGGTGCATCTGATCCTGAGATCACCGCGCGTTGCAAGACCACGCTTGAGCGCGCCTATGCCGACTTCGTCACGTCCTCCCCGATCGAACAGCGCGTATTCAAGGTGCTGAAGGATGCGACCGCACCACAAGCGAACATGCATCCCGCATTGGTCCAGCTCGATTTGTTGGAGTGAATTGAGCTTATATGTCGTGCTCTGGACCGTGAAGGTCCCGAGAGCCTGACAGCAAGCCATGGCTTCGAATTCGAGCGGAAAGCTGCAGTTGCGGCCTCGCGGATCCGCAGTTCATCACCACGGCTCCTTAGGGGCCAATCACGACTCGCCGCCGATATTTCCATCCTTTCGAGCTGGTACGCAGGTGTGCCTATCTCCTGCAATCATGCGCCGGCAGCGGGACCGCACATGTTGCGCGGAAAACTCAGCAAGGTTCAGATGAGTGTGTTCTGTCGCATTCCGGACACGGGTCAGTACGGTCTCGAATGTTTCGACCTCGTGAGAGGCCGCCAATCCGACTTACTTCTTCAGTAAGATTTGAAATAGCGGCCAATTTTCATCGCCTGCGCAATTGGTACGACAATTGCTGACATATGCTCAGCTAGTTTGGAGCAGCGCATGCACGTCTTGGTTCGCATCGATTTTATTTTTGACGCCGCGCAGGTTCGCGCGCGCTGCCTGCCGGCACCATAATGCGTCGCGGCGCCAAAGCGATGGTCGCATACCTGGCTGAGCTGAAAGGTGCGTTTGATTCGTGCGCCCCCGTTGGCCGATCCCTGGCCGAGGTTTCGCGCGGAGAGCCGTTGCTCAACAGCGCCGGCCGTGCGGCGCTGTTGACCGGGCGCCTTGAGCGCCGCCCCTCCTGTCCTCGCCAGGAGTTGCGGGCCTGTCGCTATGATCGGCAAGAAACAAGCGCACTCGGAGCAATGAGATCGCGCTTCCACCGGCAACGACGCGGCCGACAATCGTACCAGCCGAGCCCCTCGCAGGTCCTTGATCTGTTGCACCTCGGTTGCATCTCTAAGATGAGGAGGACCAATCGATCGGCACGCCTGACCGGCCCGGTCGGTGCCTTAGGAGTGCCGGGAACCAAACCGTCGTCCCAGAATGCCGCATCCGGAACGAACCGGAAGCGCGTGCTTCCGGGCTCGTCGTCAAGGTCCAGCAACGGTTGTATCGGCCCCACGCGGCTGCCAGGCCGTGCTGACGCGATGCCGGCCGGCATCCGGCCCGACGCTTAACTGAAGAAATCTTCAAGCGCAAATTCCAACCTGGAGGCGGAGCATGCGCCGCTGGCGAGCCGCTACTGAATGCGAATGGGAGTACAGATGATGAGCACCGCACCGAAAAGTGCAGCTCCGGCCGCGGGTGGTGGTCGCGCGGCGACCAAGAGGGAACTGCCCGAGCGATTTAAGCCGTATAAGCACGTCTGGGTTTTCATCGAGCAGGAACGCGGGGTTGTGCACCCCGTCTCATGGGAGCTGATGGGGGCCGGCCGCCGGCTCGCCGACAAGCTCAATGTTGACCTCGCCGCGGTTGTCATCGGCCCGGTCGGGGAGACAACGCAGCAGGCGGTCGCCGAATCGTTCTGCTACGGCGCCGACCTCGCCTATATCGTCGCGGACAATCTCTTGGCCGATTATCGCAACCAGTCCTATACCAAGGCCCTGTCAGAGCTGGTCAACACTTACAAGCCGGAAATCCTACTCCTAGGGGCAACAACACTCGGCCGTGATCTCGCCGGCTCATTGGCCACCACACTGCTCACCGGCCTAACTGCCGACTGCACCGAGCTCGATGTCGATGCCGACGGCTCGCTTGCAGCGACCCGGCCGACGTTTGGCGGCTCACTGTTGTGCACGATCTACACACTCAACTATCGTCCACAGATGGCAACCGTCCGTCCGCGCGTGATGCCGATGCCCGAGCGCGTGACAGGCGCCGTCTCGCGCGTCATCTCGCATCCGCTCGGGCTTGTAGAAGAAGATATCGTCACAAAGGTCCTGTCCTTCCTGCCAGACCGCGATTCTACAAAGTCCAACCTTGCCTATGCCGACGTTGTCGTCGCTGGAGGGCTCGGTCTGGGATCGCCTGAAAATTTCCAACTGGTACACCAGCTCGCGGACGTGCTTGGCGCCGAATATGGCTGCTCGCGGCCGCTGGTCCAGAAGGGCTGGGCCACCTCGGACCGACAAATCGGCCAGACCGGGAAAACCATCCGGCCAAAGCTCTATATCGCGGCCGGCATTTCTGGCGCTATCCAGCATCGCGTCGGCGTGGAGGGCGGCGACCTCATCGTTGCCATCAACACTGACAAGAACGCTCCGATCTTCGACTTTGCCCATATCGGCATCGTCACCGACGCCATTCGACTATTGCCAGCATTGACCTCTGCATTCCGCGCGCAGCTATCGCCGCACTCGCACGACCGCATCGCTGGCTAGGGGAGCTTGTTATGATTCAGGAAAGATTCGACGCCATCGTCGTCGGTGCTGGCATGGGCGGGAACGCGGCGGCGCTTACAATGGCCGAGCGGGGTCTGAAAGTGCTGCAGCTGGAACGCGGCGAGTATTCCGGGTCGAAGAACGTGCAAGGGGCCATCCTTTATGCCGATATGCTGGAGAAGCTGATCCCGAATTTCCGAGAAGATGCCCCGCTTGAGCGGCATCTAGTCGAGCAACGCTTCTGGTTCGTGGACGAGCGTTCGCACACCGGGATTCACTATCGATCCGATGATTTCAACGAGGAGAAGCCGAACCGCTACACCATCATCCGTGCCCAGTTCGATAAATGGTTCTCCCAGAAGGTCCGCGAGGCCGGCGCTACGGTGCTGTGCGAGACCACGGTGACCGAGCTCCTCCAGGATTCCCATGGCAGGGTCGTCGGGGTGCGCACAGACCGCGATGGGGGTGAAATCCATGCAGATGTTGTCGTGCTGGCCGAGGGGGTGAACGGAGTGCTCGGGACGGGTGCGGGCTTAAGAGGGCGGCCGAAACCGGACAAGGTCGCACTCGCGGTTAAGGAGATGCATTTTTTGTCACGTGAGACAATCGATGCTCGCTTCAATCTCAAAGGGGACGAGGGGCTCGTCATCGAAGCGGCAGGAACCATCTCCCGCGGCATGACCGGTATGGGCTTCATCTATTCCAATAAGGAATGCATCTCGCTCGGTATTGGCTGTCTTGTTGCCGACTTCCAGCGTACCGGCGAGACGCCTTACGGCCTGCTCGAGGGTTTCAAGCGTCACCCGTCCGTCGCGCCGCTCATCGAGGGTTCGGAAGTCAAGGAATATTCTGCGCACTTGATCCCCGAAGGTGGGTACAGGGCGATCCCGCAGCTTTGCGGGGAGGGCTGGGTGGTCGTCGGAGACGCCGCTCAGCTTAACAACGCCATCCATCGCGAGGGGTCCAATTTGGCGATGACGTCGGGCCGTATCGCGGCGGAAGCGATCTGCCTTATCAGATCGCGAAAAGATCCGATGACGGCCAAAAATCTTTCACTTTACAAGAAAATGCTAACTGATTCTTTCGTGATCAAGGACCTGAAGAAGTACAAGGATATGCCGGCACTCATGCATACCCACTCGCAGAACTTCTTTCTCACATATCCGCAGCTCTTCTCCAAGGCGATGCAGGATTACGTGCGCGTCGACGGCATACCAAAGCTCGAGAAAGAGAAGCTGATGCTGAGCTCGTTCATCAAGGCGCGGTCTTGGAGTGGGCTGTTTAGCGATGCCCTGCGCATTGCCCGGGCCTGGCGGTGATCCAAACCTAAGACAACGACGAACGACGGAGCCAGAAACAATGCCGAGCGAGCCATCCCAACGTGTCGAGGATAAACTTTTCTACAACCGTTATCTTGTCGATTCCGGCCGTGCCCATATCAAGGTGCGTCCGCACACCACGCCATCCTCGCGGCTCTTGTCGATGTTGAAGGCCTGCCCTGCACGGTGCTACGAGCTCAGCGATAAAGGTCATGTTGAGGTGACAGTCGACGGGTGTATCGAATGCGGCACCTGCAGGGTGATCTGCGAAGAAAGTGGTGATATCGAGTGGAGTTACCCACGCGGCGGTTACGGTGTCCTATTCAAGTTCGGTTAAAACTTCGGGTGATGGCCCTGCCACGGCGGCTGCGTCGTTCTCGCGATCCAACGAGATCACGCATGAAATCGGGGTTAACCCGGGCACGTTCAACCGGTGTCCCAGTCTTTCCATCTACCCGGCGGGCCCTTGCATGGTGGACAAACGCAGTTTCCGGTTTCCGCTATAATATTCCCGAAGATAGCCAAAGCGAGCGGATCCGAAGCAAGGGTGCAAACGCAACGTCGTCCGTCTCGGATCTGGTCCACAGTCTGGTTGTCTTCCGGAATATCTGGCCGGTTTCGTCCTCCCTGGAAGGCTGGCGGTGATCCGCCCGCCGCCACCACCTCGCTGCCTATCACCTACTGACGGAATGTTGGAAGTAGGCCTTCGCTCGGCCGTAGCCACCGACCCGACAACATGCCATCCCGCGCCTTGTAGACTAGAAAAGCACGAGCGCATCACGAAAATAGCGCATTCTGAGTCCTTCGCGCGACCGCCGGTTCCGCGTTCGTCAGGCGGACTGCGCGCATGCACCACACAATTTTGCACTTCCATTCCGCTGTATCGCCGGGATATATCGTCCGCCGGAGAGCATGACGATGGTTCGGGTGCAAAAGAGCAGGGCAGCCGCTAACGCGCGGCGAGCAGATGCAGGGCGTGAGAGTTCGGTTGGCGACATCCAGGCTCGCATAGTCGAACTGAGAAGCTTGCCGCGCGAGAAGCTCGCGGACGCGGCGTTCATGCTCTCGATGAATGCACGAAGCCAGCGCGAGTTGATACGAGAGGCAATCGAGAAGCGCGCCGCGGTCGAGTTGGACTTTGGTCCGCCGGCGAAAGGGGATTTGGCGACCTATCTCGCCAATGATGTGGTCTCGACCTTACGCGACCATGTTGCTGAACTTCCGACCTTGCTGGACCTCTTGGTTCAGCGAGCGCCTGACGTCGGCTTCACCGTCCATCGGGAGGAGGCCGTTTCGCTGCTCGCCGCAATCGTTCGCGAACAGCGGCTCGAAGGAGTCCTTGAAGGCCTCAGGCTCGCCGGCCTTCTGAACGAGCCAGCTAAGCATCGCCATGACGGGATCGGTTCAGAAGTGGATTTGAGGGAAGCTGCCGACGGCACCTGAGTGGCGAGGGCGCTCTGAGGACAATCCCTGCAGATGGAATGTCTACAGGCAACAGGGACGTCGGATATCTCGGCGCCTGCTTGCGAGGTCAAAATCGCTTGAAATTCGCGGCGCAGTTCCTTGTCATCCGTTTATCGCTGACGCGGAGCTGCCATGCACGCTCCATTGCAGTCCCGAGCGCGTATAGCTCGGCGACCGTCGCGTTCGTGAACCCGAGAACCGCGGTTCGGAGCTTTCATGTTCAGTTGTAGCCCGCGGGGTGCGATGCGCTCGTCGATCATGGAGCCTTTCGCTAACAGCGAAGCAAGGGAAATCACCGAAGGTGACGTCGAGCGAGCCGCGGCAATGTGTCAAAGCGGCGAAAGGCGTTCGCTCATAGCGAGGCGCTCTGGTGAAATCGGCCGTCCTTGTTTCCGGTCGTCACTGGCCGCGCGCCGGCGGACGACGGGGGAAGGCCAGGCAAGTATTCCGCGAGCTACTCGGCAACAGTGGACAAGCTCAGTTGCGGTCCGCCGCAACCTGACAAAGGGTCTTCTCGGGCCACGCTGGATCGTCGGGGTGACGCTCTGCCGCGCGTCTGCCATACACGCATGATCGTTGATCGATCTCCGGAGAACTGCGCCGGAAGTCGCCTCGCCTATTTGCTCGGTCGCGAACCGCACAGGGATTTCGTCGAACCTCGCGTGCACGAGCACGGCGAAGGCTTGGTCAAAACACGCCGCTGCGTGCGCCGAATAGCGTGTTTCCGCGCAACTACCGGGCCTGATACGTTCGTAAGCCCGCTCAGAGGCCAGGAAAGCGCCTCGCGTGCTGTGACTCAGCCGCACTTCACTGAGCTGCTGCAATAATCTGACCGCATCCGATCGCAACTTCTATCGCGATCAGCACGACTATAACCCTCCAGACGCAGCGAGCGCCGTGTCTCGATGATGCCCGTCAGCGCGTTGGCCGTTCCGGAGATGGCCGGCAGTTTGCGCTGGAGCATCTCAAGACGCTCCTTCAATTCGTATTCGTCTTTCAGACACGAATAGAGCCGCTCCAGCTCCGGCTTACCCCAGAGTGCGCGGGCTTATCGGCAATGGCTGCGCTCCCCGCGACACGCTGCTGGACCAGGAGCGCATCGCCGATCAGCTGGAGAATGCCCTTGGGCCCCCGCGCGGTCGGCCGCGCTCGGCTAGTTCAAGTGCAAAGGGTCTCTTCGCGCCGGCGGCCGCAGGATTTCCGATGCAAGAGGGGAGGTAGAACGATTGTTCGAAACGGCACAGGTTGAGCAAAGACGGGGTCCCCATGTGTGTTCAATTTCATCCAGAGTATGTCAGCTAGCTCACACGGCGAGCCTTGCGGGGGCGGAACGTTTCAAGGCGCAATCAGAGGCTTAAGCGCGGTGACGGGGCTGGCATAGCTGTTGCTATCGAAATCTCGCAGACCGAGCGGAGGCTGAGTGCACACCCGTCCGAGATGGCGAAAGCAGGACGTTAGCGGTGGACCGAGGTGCGGAAATTGAAATGCGGTTTCGAGCGGTCTACCACACAAGGCCCGAGTACAAAGGCAAGAGGGACCTGAGACCATGCATATCGAACCGGGAATAGTAACGGGCGCCAAGCTTGTGTTAAGCTACGCGATAGGCCTTGCGACGTGCTGCGTCGCCGCCAAGATTCTGGTCGAGACTATGCGCGAGCGGGGCGCTCTGTCATTTGCCCTGCAAGCCATCGCTGCGACGCTTGTGTTCATGTTCTTCGAGATCCTGCCGCACGTTGCGGTTGGGGTCTCCGAGGTGCGCTTCGTCCCCGGCTCGATGCTGTTTCTGTTGTTCGGCGCGGCGGCGGCTGCGTTTGGTCTCGCGCTCGGCCTGTTGCTGCAAAACATACTCTTTGTTCCGGCCGACCTGCCGCAATTTGGTATGAATGCCACGACGCTTCTAGTGCCGCTGTTTGCGATCCAGGCGCTCGCCAATCGGCTCGTCCCGTCCAACACCGCGCATCGCGATCTGCAGTACAGCAAGGCGCCTGCCCTCTCGAGTGCGTATCAGTCTGGTATCGTTGTCTGCGTCACGTTTTGGGCCCTCTACGGCGCGGGCTTCGGCGCCGCCAATCTCTATAACATCGCATGGTTCGCGGTTTCCTACGCACTTGTGGCCCTGGTCCAACTAGAGGTTGACCTGGCTGTGCTGGCGCTCGCGAAACAAGTTGGGCGGCGTGACTGCGGGCGGAGTTGTCGCCAACCGCCTGTAGAAGGCATGTTGCCGTTGATAACGACGACGGCTCGTCGGAGCGCCCGTTTTGCTCAAGCGATGCATACGCTTTCCCTTATAGTTGCCGTGAGCAGCGACCGCGCACGGCGCGTGCTCGCTATCGGTGCCAGCAAGGCGGGCGAGCTTATGCTCATTTCGGACAAGGCCGGGAAATCTTATCACGCCGACTTGCGGCTGGCCGTCTGCGCCTGCTTCGTCGCTAATCAGCGGACGCGCACGACGGATTTCGTCCTGCCGGCGCGCGTTGCAGTCGAGGCGGACTGCCGCAATGACGTGGAACAATGGCCTAATTCGGTCAGCGCAGCAGGCGGGTCACACAGCATCGTGGGCGAGGTTGGACGCGAGGGAGGTGTTGCGCTGCTCATTCAGGGACATTCATCTGTCGAGCGAGCTTACCTATTCAACATTAGCACCCTTCTGGGCACTGCGATCGAGCGCCTTTGGCCACTTGGCAGCGCTCTGCTGCGCTCATCGGGAATGGTCGCGGTCCGACAAAGAAAATCGCCATGCCAGGATTGATCATGGTGTTGACCATGCTCGCACTGTTCAGCATCGTCCTGGCCGGCGGGCTGACGGGGCCGGCAAAGGTCATCAGCACCGACACGCTTGAAATCAACAGAACACGCGTTCGACTCTGGGGCATTGACGCGCCGGATGAGACCCAAATGTGCCGAGATATCATGGGCAATCTCTATCAATGTGGCCTCAGGGCCGCGCGCGATCTTGAAAGCTTCGTTGAAGATCGCGAAGTCAGTTGCGTTCCAGTCCTGGAGGATGAGTGTGGACGGACGATAGCGACCTGTTCAGCTGGTGGCACCGATATTGGAGAATGGTTGGTGCGCAACGGTCTCGTGCTCGATTGGAAGCAATACTCCAGGGGACGATACTATGCTGCGCAACGCGCGGCCGATCGTGCCGGGCTGGGCTTATGGGCGGGCAGCTTTGCCGTACCTTGGTTATATCGAGCGTGCATTCGGTTGGGTGGTCGACCAGCCAGCTGTTCTGACGACGCGAACGCACATCCTTGATGGCTACCCCTACACCAGAATACGCGGTTGCTCCGCGTGAGGTGACAGTCACGGGCGAGCTGGCTCGATCGGGAGTGAGTCAAGCTCACCACTGCCGCCCAACCATGCTCAACGAGTAGGATGGTCTCGTACTCTTGGGCGGGATGGTCGGAAGCAGTTCGGAGCAAACGAAGACGCTCTGTCGATCATATCGTTCTGTGATGCATCTTCTCCCTGCAGCTCCGTAGGGCAGACATCGCATGACTCGGGCAAGCGACCTTTCTTGGCCGGCGCCCCGGAGCATCAGCGGCATACCTGGGATCCATTACTGTTCTATTCGTATTCGCGAGTTCGGTGGCGAATTGTTTGTGCCGCTCCGGGTGTTACATCGTGCCAGACGCCATGGCCGTGGGCACGCCGATTGCCGACGGGCGTATCGTCCTCACCATGGGCGTTCGCGTTACGACACTGAGGCTCGCGGTCAACAGGTCTCGGCCCAGAGGGCCTGAATCGGCATCCCGTTCACGGCGACTTTCTTCGGCCATCATCACTGCTCCCTTCTCGGCGCCGCGCCCCTCGGCGGTGCGCTGGAACGCGCCCAGGTCGACAAACACGGCGGCCAGTCTCTGCGATCGTTGCGGCGCTGACCTGCTGTTGGTCAATGCTTCGATGTTTTCGTCAGGACACGAGCTTCAGCCCGACAATGCCGGCCACGATCAGTCCGATGCTGGCAAAGCGAAACGCGGCGGCTGGCTCCCCGAACAGGATGATGCCAAGCGCTGCAGTGCCGACTGCACCGATGCCGGTCCAGACCGCATAGGCAGTTCCAATGGGCAGCGTCTTCAGAGCAAGGCCGAGCAGGATCACGCTGCCCGCCATGGCCGCGAGCGTGAGCACGGACGGAACGAGCTTGGTAAAGCCCTCGGTGTATTTGAGGCCAATTGCCCAGGCGACTTCCAGGAGGCCGGCGACCAACAAAATGCTCCAGGCCATGGCGACCCTCCGTTCATGACGGGGTCGTCCCCGCGGCTGATGTGATGATGAGCGGCAAGGCCGTCCTCGCCTGGGCTCCCGATTCGTTTCGATCAGTCAGGGTCAACTGCTCTCAAGGATGAGCATTCCGACCTCAGTGGCTCGGCGAATTCACATGTTCGACAAAGCAGAAAACCGTCCGCGCCGTTCATGCGACTGGCAATCTTGCCAAATGTCGCCCCTTCGAAGAGATCCTTGTGTCTCTCGCGGAGAAGGTTGCCCAGAACGTGGCGTCGCTCAAAATCCATGCAGCAGAAGGTAACGTCGCCGTTTGGCAGAAGAACATTCCGATATTGCCGTTCGTCTGGACATCTCAACGCTCCAAGGATTGGCTGTCGTGCTTCAACCATCCTAAGCTCGCCGCTCGCAGGCCTGCTGCGCGGGGGACGCGAGCGAACGAGCGCTTCGTCAGGTATTATGTCGAGTAGTTCAGGATGCACCTCGCCCATGACTATGAAGAGCAGTGACGAAATGCCGGCATCAACAAGTTGGCGCATCAAATCGACATAGTTGCGTCTGACGAGACCACTGTCCATATGCGTGCCGTCGTCAAAAACGTGCACCAGGAAACCGCGGAACTGCAACGCACGCAAGCGTCTTAGATCCCGCCCATTCATTCCTACGAGGGTTGTGAAAATCCGGATTCCATGGCCACACGCGTAGGCATGCTCAACCATTTCGGTGCAAGCCGGATTGAGCCAAGGCTCCGAATACCCGGAAAAGCTGATGTCCACAGTTGCTGGTACGCGCGCCAGGCATCGCTTGAAATCTTGCAAAGAAAGATGCTTCACGTCGGATATAGCTCTTTGCCGTTCGGCGAACTTGTCCTGCGGGCAATAAGAACATCCGACGACACAGCCCGTTGTCGTGGTTACCTCCAAGACCCTGCCGCCACTAATTGCAGAGCGCAGCTCCTGTGCAGTCATCGATTGTATATTATCCACGTCCGCGCTCCGCCATTGGGAACAAGGAGATCTTGAGGGGGTACCCTCGCGTTGCATCCCTCATGTCGGTTCGCTCATGCATCATCCTCGGTTCGTCGCCCATCACCGCGACACTTCACGGTCGCAAGCCGCGGCCGCGATAGATGAAGACAGCGCCGACGGCTCACTCACCCTAGCGCCCCCAGTCCAGCAGGACCTGGTGGCTGCCGAGTGCACATGCATCGACGGCGTCGATCTAACCTCTCGCTTGTTCCAACAAGCATCACTCATGCCATTGGCGGTATTGTCCATAAGCCGACACATCCGCGATAACTGTCTTCGCAATGGCACCACGGAGGCGCAACTGCGATCGAAAGCGTACAATATGACGCTATGTACGATTCAAGCTCTCTCGAAATGAGTTGAATGGCAGCCTTCCTTGAAATGTGAGGCCGTTGCCGCCGCCCCAACGGCCATGTCATCATCATCGACGTGCATCGGGATCGGCCGAGCGAAGTGCCGACTGGAATGCACTTTGCCGCAGTCACGAGTGCGAATTCTTTACCACCACTTCATGCAGCAAGTCGTGAATTTCAATAGTTGGAAACGCTATACGAGGGAGCGGGCGTCGTCATGCTCTTCGTATGCTCGGGAGGGCGGCTGGATAAATATCCGGGCGCCGGGGCTACGGTCGGACTTGCGAGGCGTCTTCTCGATGATGGGTCCAGAACAGGAGTGGGGCCGCGCTGGCCTTGCGTACGAATGTTCCGCCCTACTGGCTTCCGACTTTTCTAGACCGCTGGAGCAAGTCGGCAGCGCTAGTAGGGCACGGGCGACTTCACCTATATCTAGGGTATCGCCATGAGCAGTTTTCTCGGGCGCGGTTCGCTCATCGTCTTTCACGGGGGATCAGTTCACCGACAACCCCATTGCGGTGTTCATCGGACAAAACTCGAGTGGCACGCGCAAATTTCGCTTCGACTCCGAGCGTCCTGCCGACCTTGATGCGCTTCTCGCTCGGTGTCGCATACGACGACATCCTCAACCGACTTCGATAGCCGCACGCTTGCCGCTTGGTCATGTCCTCGATGCGCCGGCAGCTTAGTGTTTCGTTTACCAATCTCAGGTAAGAAATTGTGCGTTATGTAGGGTATGTGGGCTATGTGCCCCAATTGTGGAGGTCGCTATGACTGCGGACGAGCCATCTTGGAAGATGTTGATCGCCTTCTTGACGGTAATCACGCTCTCCACGGTTTTGCTTCACGCTGGGCACAAGCCGGAGATCGCGATCGTGCCGTGCTTTCTGTTGTCGATGCTGATGCAGGGGCGGCTGACCGAGTGATGGCTTCGACCAAAAAGCCTGCCGATCTCGCAGACAAGAGTCCTTCCGGTCCGGCCGATGTGATGCGCGCCCCCCGCATCCTAATCGTCGATGACGATAAGGCTGATGCAGATCGCATTGGAACGGCGTTAAAAAATCCCCTGACGAAAATTGGGCAGCTTGATTGCAAGATAGAGTGGGTCAACGACGTAGCAAGCGCTCGCCAATATCTCGAGAAAGATGATATCGACTTGTATTTCCTTGACCTTGATATCTCGGAATACTGGGGAAAGCCGACCGACAAGGAAACGGGCAAAGCTTTCGTGAAAGCTGTAATCAACAATACGAATGCTGGCATCATCGTATGTTCTAATCTGCCGATTGACGAGGAGGCGCCACCTCTCATCGAGTATGGAGCAGATGATTACGTCGAAAAATCCTACGGCTTCATGGCAATCGCACCCCGGGCAATGTCGGTCTGGCGAAGAACGCATACCGAGAGGCGTTCCAAGCAATCGCATTCCGGCCGGAGGTTTCGGATCGGGAATTGGACGTTCACGATTGGTGATCGTCAGATTACCGATCGTTTGGGGATCTCCAAGCGGCTTTCGATAACCGAACACATTTTCCTGCGCCATCTCTGTGCGGTGGAGGGTCATGCTATCGATAGCGAAGTCTTCAACATCGAGGTGCTGCGTAGAGAGAAAGGTGATAAGCACGTTCGACTGGACGTCTTCGTGCCAAGGCTTCGCGCCAAGTTGAACAACATGATCGACTTGGTTCCCCAAGGGCGAACGGGGATTTACAAGCTCTTGGACGTTGAAGAAGTGGCCTCCTTCTAGTTTGCTGTGGCGCCTTGAGTGTAGTTTTCAATTTTTGAAGATCCCAATACGGATCGATGAACGGGCACTTGTAGTTGGGTCCGATATATTCCCTCTCGGCGTCATCAAAGAAGATCCGAGCCGCACCATGAGACTCCTCAGGTATGATCAGAAAGCGGCGTCCTCTTGTATAAAGTTTAGGTCGCCGACGTGCCACCACTCTCGTTGCCATTCGAAGAAGTAGGTGGTTTTGCCTGGTGCCTGGCTGGCAGCCGACCACCTCGAGCCCTCGCTTTCGCGAGCGTCAGCCGATTCTTTCCAAATCGGCCAGACACTTTTCGAGTTATCCTTGGCTTCGCTTAAAAGCCTCTTCGTCTCGCCCAGTCGCTTGAAGTCAGGTTTCATCGGGCCGGCACCCACCGCGCTTAAGATGGCAAACAGTCGTGAGATCGCTCGACATATCCTCGAGAACGAAAGCTATATTTTCGAGCGGCACTAGCCCCGAAAAAAAGGTGTTGCATACAGTGTCGTCCTGGCCGGTCGGCCCCTCGAACTGTCATTCGGCCTGCAATATTGGCTCTGACTCACTTTTGATGAAGTTCAAGCGCCGGCTCGTGTTGGTTTCACAAAGGAATCAATATGATGCAGCGAGCCCTACGTCCGTCGGCTCTGGTCCCTCACGGGTTTGACGTGGAAAGCGCCTTTTGTGATGGCGCTACGACCGTGATCACCGTGCGTCCCACGAGCGGGACGAGTCTCTGTCCCGGATGCGGGACCAGTTCTGGGCGGATCCATAGCCGATATCAGCGGCGCCTAACCGATCTGCCGCTTGCGGGGCGGCAGGTTCGCTTGGTGGTCGTGGCGCGCCGCTTCCGCTGCGTTACTGCTCGCTGCGGTCGGCGTATTTTCACCGAGCGCTTCGATGACGGCGCTCTAGCACCGTGGGCGCGGCGAACGACCCGGCTCGATCTGATCGTCCATCACCTTGGCCTCGCCTTGGGTGGCCGCCCAGCGGCGAGTTTTGCCCGTCGACTTATGCTGCCCGTGAGCAACGACACGTTGCTTCGGGTGGTTAGAAGGCGCGGGTGTCCACCCTTTGCTGCGCCGAGCGTTATCGGCATCGACGATTGGGCCTGGCGGCGCAATCAGCGGTATGGAACTATCATCTGCGACCTCGAGCGGCGACGACCGATCACTCTCTTACCCGACAGAGAGCCAGCCACTGCGCAGGCCTGGCTCGCGGGGCAACCACAGATCGCTGTGGTCGCGCGCGACCG